>JBCCLG010000908.1:0-2588 GCA_039027015.1 Acidobacteriota bacterium
CGAAAACCTGCACGATGTTGGGGTGCGAGATCTGCGCGATGGCCCGCGCTTCGTCGGCCAGGCGGCGATGACCCTCCGGGGTTTGGGCGCGCACCCGCTTGAGCGCCACGGCGCGCTGCAGGCGCTCGTCGTAGGCGCGATAGACCGCGCCGACGCCGCCGCCGCCGATTTTCTTCTCGATGCGGTAGGGGCCGAGGCTGGGGGGCGGCTCCGGCTCCGGGATATCAGGCTTGATCGGCACGGAGGCCCCCTTGCTGCGCGCCCTCGGGGCGCGGGCTGGCGTTCTTGGGCAGCCGGACTACCAGCTCGGTGTGGGCGCCGGGACTCGACTCGATATCGATCGTGCCCCGGTGCTGGTCGACCACGATATGGCGGCAGATGGCGAGGCCGAGGCCGGTTCCTTTGCCCGCCGGTTTGGTGGTGAAGAACGGCTGGAAGGCCTGGCGGATGACCTCCTCGGGCATGCCGGGCCCGTTGTCGCGCACGCGCAGCTCCACGCGCCCGTCGAGATCCCGCGTCGCCACCTCCATCGCCGGCGCCTCGCCGGCGCTTTCGAGCGCCGCGTAGAGGGCGTTGCTGCTCAGGTTGAGGAGCAGACGCCCGATGTCCTGGGGCACGACCTCGACCTCGCCCACCCGCGGGTCGAGATCCATGCGCAGGGTCACGTTGTCGTAGCGGCCGTCGCTGCCGCGCACGCCGTGGTAGGCCAGCTTGGTGTACTCGGTGACCAGCTCGTTGAAGCGCGTCGGCTCCTGGTTGGCCGACGCCGAGCGCGACATGGAGAGCATGCTGCTGACGATCGAGTCGATGCGGCCGCTGTGCTGATCGATGCGGCCGATGTTGTCCACCAGGTCCTGAACGATTCCCGCGACTTCCTCGGCGTCGCCTGCCGCGTGCCGGCCCGCCGGGGCGCCTGCGCCCTCGCCCTCGCCCTGCACCTTATCCTTCAGCTCCTCGGCGAGATCGACCGAGAGGGAGGCGAAGTTGCGCACGAAGTTGAGCGGATTCTTGACCTCGTGGGCAACGCCCGCGGTCAGCGTGCCGAGGGAGGCCAGCTTTTCCTGAATGATCAGCTGCTTCTGGGTCAGGAGGATCTCCTCGTTCTTGGCCTCGAGCTGCTCGTTCTTGGCGCTCAGCTCCCGCGTGCGCTCCTCGACCCTCGACTCGAGCAGATAGGTGTACTGCTCGAGGTCCTGGTAGAGCAGGGCGTTCTCGATCGAGATCGCGGCCTGCGCCGAGAGCATCTGCAGAACGCTGAGTCGGCTCTCGGTGAAGGCGCCTCGAGCGATGTTGTTCTCGAGGTAGAGCACGGCGACCCGGCGTTGATGCGAGCGAATCGGGCTGCACAGGAGAGATCGCACCCCCACGGCGCGCACGTGCTCGTCGGAGCCAAAAACGGCGTGCCGCGAGGCGTCGTCCTCCACCACGTCTTCGTCGGTGTGCAGAACGAACTGCACCACGGCCGGCGAGAGGGCGGAGCTGTCGCCGTAGGCGAGACCGCTCTCGGTGACCTCCACCTCGCCGTGGACGTCGCCGCTCGCCGCGATCTTCCACTCGCCCTCGTGCTCGGTGAGAAGCGCGCCCTTCTCGGCGCCGGCGGTCTCCATCAGGAGGCGCAGGATGCGGCGCAGCAGATCGGCCAGGCGGATTTGGCTCGACAGGGTTTGGCTGGCCTTGAGCACCGCCTGGAGATCGAGCAGGCTGGTGGTCGAGGTGCTGGTCGCCTCGAGGCTCAGGGGCTCTTGATTGGCGCTCTCGGCGCGCAGGCTGTCGCCGTGGAGCCGAACCATCTGCTCGACCTTGCGCTGCGCTCCCCAGCGCCTGAAGAGGTAGGCCGCCTCGGTGAGGTAGCCATCGGTGGCGCGCTGCAGGCGCCCCGAGGCGAGCAGCATCTGCCCAGCGCGCTCGTTGGCGATCGCTGCCAGATGCAGAAAGCCGCCCTCGAGCGCCGCTTCGGCGGCGCGTTCGTAGACCTCGAGGGCCTCCAGCGGACGGCCTGCCAGGCGCTCGAGCTCGGCCTCGATCAGCAGCTGCTTGTGCAGAAAATTCTCCGGCCCGTGATGCGCCCACCCCTCGAGCCTGTCGCGCCGCTGCTCGATGGCTTCGAGAGCCTCCGTCGCCGGCGACTCGTCGAGCGACGAGGCCAGGATGAGGGCGTGCCAGAAAACCTGCTCGGCCACCAGCCAAATGCCGGGGGCCGCCTCGTTCTTGGCCTCGGCCGCCTCGATCGACTCCAGGGCGCGCTCCTTCTCGCCGCGCAGATATTGCAGGACGCCGCGGTTGACGGACATCCAGAAGAGCCCGAAGTCCCACCCCATCTCCTCGAGCAGGGCGAAGATCTCGGCCTCGACGAAGTCCGCGCCGTCGATCGCCTCGGGGCTCTCGGTCTTGCCCATGAGGTGGAGGGCCAGCTGCTCGTCGGCCTGCAGCAGGACCGACATATTCTCGTTGCCGGTCTTGACCGCGTAGTCGCGGTACTTCGCCGCCTCCTGGGCCACCTCGGCGAGGGGTGCGCCCGAGGCCAGGCGGGCGTGGACGATGAAATCCACCGCCCACACGCCGTACCAGAGGTCGCCGGTCTGCAGGCA
>JBCCLG010000909.1:0-2588 GCA_039027015.1 Acidobacteriota bacterium
GCATCGAGACCCGGCTCGACGCCTCGGGAACCACCCAGGGCGAGGCCGACGTGGCCGCCGCCTCGGCGACGGGCGACTTCGTGGCGGTTTGGCAGAGCCAGGACAGCGACGGCAGCGGCGTTTTCGGCCGCCGCTTCGACTCGGGCGGCATGCCCATCGGCATCGAGTTCCAGGTCAACGAGCGGACGACCCTCGAGCAGGGCTCGCCCGAAATCGCGGCCCTCGAGGGCGGTGGCTTTGCCGCCGTCTGGACCGACGAGGAGTCGATCGGCAGCTTCGTGCGCGCCCTGAGGCTTTTCGACTCGGGCGGCATGCCCATCGGCATCGAGACCCAGTTCGGCTCCTCGGACATCGCGGCCAAGGCTCCGGCGCTGGCGGTCTCGAGCACCGGCACCCTTCTCGTCGCCTGGCCGCAGGCTTCGGACCGGATCGCCACCCAGCTCTTCGACGCCGGCGGCATGCCCATCGGCATCGAGACCCTGATCTCGGGCGAGGCGGCCGCCGGCGGGCCCGGGGTCGCGCCGACCCGGGACGGCGGCTTCGTGGTCGTGTGGGAGAACTCGAGCGGTCAAGACACCGACGGCACCGGGATCTTCACGCGCCGGATCGACTCGATCGGCATGCCCATCGGCATCGAGACGCAGGTCAACGGCAAATTCGTCGGCGACCAGAAGTCGCCCTCCATCGCCGCCGCCCCGGACGGCACCTTCGCGGTCGCCTGGCAGAGCCCGGACTCCGACGGCTCCGGAATCTTCGTGCACAGGCTCGACGCCGGCGGCATGCCCATCGGCATCGAGACCCTGCACAGCCAAACTCAAAAAGGCGACCAGCAGGCCGCAGACCTCGTGTTCACAAGCTCCGAGGGCGGCTTCCAGGTCGTTTGGCAAAGCGACGACGCCGGCGATGAAGACATCCTGGTGAGCCCGTCCCCGGTGCTGCTGCGTGACGACTTCGAGTCCGGAGGCCTCGAGGCCTGGGACCGGGTCGTCCCCAGCCCCTGACCGACGCGCCCCGCGCGCAGCCCTTGAGCCGAGCCGAGCCGAGCCGACGCTCCGTCGCTCCCCGAGCGGCGGAGCGTTTGTGCTGGGCGGTCTCGGACTTTGGCGCGGTCCTCGTCTGTACGTTTCCTGCCTAGAGGCCGTATAATATGCTGAAATCTCATGGAAGGTCCCCTGAAGGAGCCAATTCTCAGGTCACGACCGCTCGCCTCGTCTTTCTCCCCTGCCCATGCTTCATCCCGCGTCCTTTCTCTACCGCGCCTGCGTCCTGCTGCTGCTGGCGTGCGCCGCCTGCAGCTCACTCCGCTGCGTCTTTGAGCCCCTTCTCAAGACTGGAGACCTCCTGGCGGAGGGGAAATCCTGGCTCTTCTTCTACGGGCTTCTCACGTCTTTGCCCGTCGCGGCCTTTCTGGTCGAGCTGCGCGAGCAGTCCATCGGCCTGAGAAGAAAAAGCTCGGGCTTTGAGCTGCGGGCCGCCCTCTACGCCCTTCTCGGCAGCGGCCTCTTCTTCGTGGCCACGGTCGAGCCCTTCGAGGGCTCGAGGATCCTCCCGACCTTCGCTTCGGCAGCGGCGATCCTGGCCGCTGGCCTGCTGATCGGCAAACTCGTCCGCGGCAGGCTGGCGGCCTGGCCGAGAGCCCGACGGGCGCTCGCCGCGGCGGATCTGACCCTCCTCTATCTCAGCGTGCTGATCATCGGCGGCGAGGTCTCCCTTCGAATTCTCGCCGGCGTGACCCCTTCGGTGCTGCTCTCCCGCAGCATGGACGACGCGGCCCAGAACCTCGCCTCGCTCGCCCTTGAGCCCGGCAGCGAGCGCCTCGGATTTCCCGTCGACCCGCTCGGAAACTACGATACGCCGCCGACCCGTCCGCCTCGGGAGCATCCTTTCGTGCTGTCGATCGGCGACTCCTTCAGCGCGGGAATCGTGCCCCACGACCGTCACTTCACCACTGTGGCCGAGGGCCGCCTGGAGGGGGTTGAGATCTACAACATGGGCACTCCGGGAATCGGCCTGCCGGAATACCTCTACCTGCTCAAAACCGAGGGCCTTCCGCTACGGCCGGATCTGATCGTCGTCAACGTTTTTCTCGGCAACGATCTATCCCTCGTTCTGCCGCCCGCCGACGAGATCTTCTGGCGGCGGTGGCTGAGCCAGGACAACTTCCTGCTCTACCAGGTCGTCCGCCGCCTCGCCGCCTCGGCGAAGAGGCGCGGGTCGGGCGACTCCGTCAACCAGAGGATGAAGGAGGCGGTGGCCGCCGCGGACTCCATGGAGTGGCTCGACGATCCGAGCCTCGAGCGCCCGACCTTCTCGAGCGAGACTTTCGACCAGATCGAGACCTTCAGGCTGCGCGCCGTCAACGACCTCAGCGATTTCGAGCTGCACCGGCGGTTCGCCTACCTGCGCGAGATCGCCGAGGCCGCGGGCGAGACTCCCATCGTCTTCATGCTCATTCCCGACGAGTACCAGGTGGAGGAGGAGGTGTGGGCTCGGATCTCCTCAGGCGGCGACTTTCTCCGCGACAGAGCGCACCGCGAGCTGGTGAAATGGCTGGACCGGGAAGGTCTCGATCACCTCGATCTCCTGCC
>JBCCLG010000910.1:0-2585 GCA_039027015.1 Acidobacteriota bacterium
CGATCGCAGTCCCGACGCGTGCTGGAAGCTGGGGGTTCTCTACTTCGCCCCCGACGATCCCGCCATCTGGGTCGAGAAGCGCTTCGGGCTGGGCTCCTCCTCGGCACATGAGAGTCCGCGCAACAGCGCAGCGAGCGGACATGCGGGCGGGCAGAGAGATCGGCGAGCAGCCCGGCGGCCCGCGGCAGAGGTCCGGCCGCGCCGGGAACGACCAGCTACGGCACAGCTAGGCGCCCGCCGTCCAGACGGTCAGGATCAGAGCGGGGCCGAGGACGGCGATGCCGATTGTCGCCCAGGCGATCGGCTGCGCGAAGTTGAGGGTGTAGCCCAGCCCGAAGCGCTTCTCGACCCAGATGGCGGGATCGTCGGGGGCGAAGTAGAGAACCCCCAGCTTCCAGCATGCGTCGGGACTGCGATCGCCGGGACTCTCAGCCTGGCGGTTGGCGACCTTGAATTGCGGCACCAGCACCGCCAGCACGTAGATCATCAGCGCGACGCTGCCCAGGGTCGTGGCGACCAGGGTGACCATCCCGAGGCTCTCGGAGCCCATACGCGGCTCGAGAATCGGGGAGAGGCTGATCCATCCCATGAGTCCCGCGGTGAAGTACGAGGCGATCAGGGTGGCTCGGGCCAGCGCCGTGCGCCTCGCGGTCTCGGTCACCGCGCCTTCTCCCGCCGAGTCGACCCGCCTCGCGTGGGTCAGAAGACTGTAGGCAAGCCACTGGATCAGGACGCTGAGACCGGCTCCGAAGGCGAGGGGCATGGTGACCGAAAAGCGATTCTTGTGCGTCCAGGCGTCCGGCTGACCGTCGGGACCCCAGTGGGTGGCGAAAGTCTCCGGGATCGAGTCCCAAACCGAGATCAAGAAGAGGCCGGCTGCAAAGAGGACGAGAAACGGACCGGCCTGGCCGAGGAAGCCGCCGGGCAGCGGATCAGGCTGCGTTACGAGCGAGGCCTCCCGCGTGAGATCCGGCTGCTGGCGGCTGTAGGGCAGGATTTGCCGGCGTCCGGCGAGCAAACATCCGAAGCACAGCAGCACCTGGACCCCGGACACCAAGGACGCCAGCAGCAGGTTGGACAGCAGGCTCGCCCACAGGATGACCGCCAGGCAGCCGACGGCGACTCCGATAATCCGGCGCCGATAGCGGGAGAGGACCCAGCCGGCCCGCTCGGAGGTCGCGAAATCGGGGTCGACGGTGACGGTGAAGAAAAGGCCGCGACGGGTCCAGCGCGGGGCGAAGTAGAACACGCCGGCGACGAAGAGCACCTGGAAGATGCACAGAAACTTCACTGCCGTAATCCCTAGATTCATCACGCGTCCTCCTGAAGTTTGCGGGCGGTCGAGGTCAAGAGTTTGTGGATCCAGCGCGCCGACGCTCCAGAGGCCTGGGCCTCGGCGATCAGGGCATCGAGGCTGGCGGCGATCGAGCGCTCGGTCTCCGCGGAGGCCTCGGGTGCCGAGCGATCGGCCACCGTAGCGCCCCGGCCGCGCGCCAGGCTCAGCCAGCCCTCGTCGGCCAGGCGGCGGTAGGCCTCCGCCACGGTGTTGTGGTGAACCCCGAGATCCATGGCCAGGCGCCGCACGGGGGGCAGACGGTCCCCGGGCTCGAAGACGCCCGCCACGAGGTGCTGCCGCAGGCCGTCGACGATCTGGCGGTAGGCGGGCACGCTCGAAGCGGGATCGAATCGGAGCGTGATGTCGGTATCGCGTTCGCTCATTGTATGACTGTACTGTACAATTATACAAAGATCAAGGGCGGTTCCCCGGCGAGTCTCGACTCCGGCGTCGCTCTCACCGCCGAGAACGCGCGCGGAGGCGTCAAACTGGCGGCTTCGAGAGCGCGGAAAAAGCCGCTCGACGGCGCGAAGCCGCGGCCGGGCGCCGCCGGCGGCGGCTTCGCCACCGGCATTTCTTTTGCTTGATCGAGAAGCTTCGAGGAGAATCGCGGCGAGCCGCGGCACGTCACGCCGCGGCGGACCTGCCTACAGGAGGAGCAGAGCATGATCGAAGCACGGGGGCTGACCCGGCGCTACGGAGAGTTCACGGCCGTGAACGACGTGTCGTTCTCCGTGGCCGACGGCGAGATCCTTGGGATTCTCGGGCCCAACGGCGCCGGCAAGACCACCACGATCCGCATGATCACGGGCTTTCTGCCGCCCACCGAGGGACGGGTCACCCTGAGCGGCCAGGACCTGCACGAGAACCCCGTGGCGGCCCGTCGCCAGCTCGGCTATCTGCCGGAAAACGTGGCGCTCTATGGCGAGATGCGGGTGGTGGAGTACCTCTCCTACCGGGCTCGGCTGGCCGGCCTGCGGCGCGGCGCGGCGCGGGACGCCATCGACCGCTCGATCGAGGCGTGTCTTCTGGAGGGGGTGCGCTTCCAGATCATCAGCACCCTCTCCAAGGGCTATCGCCAGCGCGTCGGGCTGGCGGCGGCGATCCTCCACGGGCCCCGCGTCCTGGTGCTCGACGAGCCCACCGTGGGCCTCGATCCCAAGCAGATCATCGCCATCCGCGAGCTGATCCGCGAGCTGGGCCGCGAGCGTACCCTGCTGCTCTCCACCCACATCCTGCCCGAGGTCGA
>JBCCLG010000911.1:0-2582 GCA_039027015.1 Acidobacteriota bacterium
CCTCGCGCACCTCGAAAGCGACATCGAGCTGCGGCGAGAGGGCGGGCAGCTCGCTTTCGCCGCAGGCCGTGGCCAAATCCGCCAATTCCGCCAGGCGCCACGACAGGGCGTCGAGCTGGTCCTGGCGCAGGGCCTTTAAGCCGCGCAGCTTGCGCGCGGTTTCGGCGAGGGCGCCGGCCGAGCGGCCGAAGCGCTCAAAGCCGAAGCTCAGGGCCTCGCCGTGCAGGTTGTGTAGGGAGAGGAAGAGACGCTCAAAATCGCTCTCCGAGCGCTCGCCCTTGCGCAGGCGATCGGATTCCGTGAGCGGCACCGGATCGAGGTTGGCCTGGGTTTCGCGCCAGTGGCGGCGCAGCTTGGCGAGCTGCTCGGGAAGCTCGCGAACGAATTCTTTCTGCAGCTCGGCGAGGTATCCGGAGACGGATTGACCCTCGGCTGGCGAGCCGGGCGTATCGGATGCATCCATGA
The DNA here is from genome assembly GCA_039027015.1 of Acidobacteriota bacterium. GTDB lineage: Bacteria > Acidobacteriota > Thermoanaerobaculia > Multivoradales > J023 > JAUIJL01. The sequence goes on from JBCCLG010000911.1 coordinate 466, forward strand.
TGCGCGAACTGTATCGAAATCTCTCGTCGCGAGCGCCCAGGGGACGATCAGGGACGCAGGATCATAGTGCCCGTCTGGCGATTTTCGCCATTGCGCATGGCGCCGTGCTCGCCGCGGAACGTGCCGTCCTCAAAAGCGCCCTCGAAGTTGAACGGCCGCGGCTCGTCGCCGTCGCTCATCACCTCTCCCTTGAGCTCGCCCTTGCCGAGGGCGCCGGTGGCGGTGCCTTTATAGGTGTGCTCTTCGCTTTGAAATGTGAAATGAAAGGAAACGCTCCAGGTGTTCTCACCCTGAGGCTCGAAAACCGCTTTGAGCGGTCCTTTGATGTCCTTATCGCTGCGCTGCCACACGTACTCGCCTTCGAGAATCGTGGCCTCCTCGGACTCCGCAACCGAGCCGGCGGCGGGACTCAGAAGAACGAGGGCGAGACAGACGAGGAGGGCGGTGGAGCGGTAGGAGGGGGCGGAATGCGGCTTCATCGTGGGTTCTCCTGGGTGTAGCGGCGGTTTCTCATCCTGCAGCGAGCCCGCTGTGGCTGCAGCTGCGGCTGCTAACTCCCATCGTACCCGAAAGGCGAAAGCGCCAGCAGGCCAATAGATCACGGGCGGTCTCGGGTCCTGTGAGAAGATGAGCGGAGGATTGGCGGGCGGCGGCGACGGCACCTCACCGGAGCCCGCGGATGGATGAGTCTCTCGATAGCGCCGCGACGAGGGCGATAGGCCCCAGAATGAACGTCTCCAGCACCGATTTTTCGGTCGCCTCAAAGCACTTGCCCAACACACCCGATTCCGAGCCTCGATGAGCCAGCATCCGACGACTTTTCAGGACGTGGTGCGCAAGAGCTGGGAGCAGCATCTGCTCTTCTCGGTGCTGCTCGAGCTGACCTATCGGTGCAACCTCAACTGCTTCTTCTGCTACAACGACCTTTCCCTCAAGGGGCAGGCGCTGTCGCTCGACGGCTACGACAAGCTTCTCTCGGATCTGGCGGACCTGCAGGTCTTTCAGCTGGTCGTCACCGGCGGCGAGCCGCTAGCCCATCCGGATTTCTTCGCCATCGGCGCCAAGGCCCGGGATCTCGGCTTCGTGGTGCGCCTCAAGTCGAACGGCCACGCCCTCTCCGGCGACGTGGCCAGGCGGGTGCGCGAGGAGGTCGACCCCTTCCTCATCGAGGTCAGCCTGCACGGCTCGAAGGCCAGCACCCACGAGCGCCAAACGCGGGTAGAGGGGAGCTTCGACCGCCTGCTGGAGAATATTCGCAGCGGCCGGGAGCTAGGGCTGCGGTTCAAGCTGCAGACCACTCTGACGCGCTGGAATGAGGAGGAGCTCGAGGACATCTTCGAGCTGGCGACCGACCTCGGCGTGCCGATCCACGTCGACCCCGTGGTCACGCCCCGCGACGGCGGCGACACCTCGCCGCTTTCCGTGGCGCCCAGCCGTGAGGGCATCGAAAAACTCCTGCGCCTGCAGCGCGAGGCGGTGGTCAACTCCAGCGAGCTGGAGGTCAGCGTCGGCCGCGACGCCGATCAGTGGATGCCCAAGAACGGTCCCAAGAAGCACTGCGGTGCGGGCGCCGGCGGCGTCGCTATCGATCCCTTTGGCAACGTCTATCCCTGCGTCCAGTGGCGGCGACCCGTGGGCAACGTGCACGAGCACTCGATCCAGGAGATCTGGCACGGCTCGAGCGCGCTTGAGGACATCCGCAGCAGCAACGAAGCGGTCAAGGAAGCCATCGAAACGCGCGGCGCCTGGGGCCAGGCCCTCAACTTCTGCCCGGGCACGGCGGAAGTCGAGACCGGCAGCCCGCTCGGCATCTACGGCGCCGCCCGCACCCGGGCGGATCTCGCCCGCGGATTGGCCGGCAAGATGGCGACGCCGGACCGCGGTCCGCGCAAGTCCCTGCTGCCGATCGTCGATTAGCCGGCCACCTCGGCCGGGCCTTGATTGGCCTAAGTCTCTGGCGTTGGCGCCCGGAGCCGCGATTGCCTTCTTAAGAGGGCATGTTGCACTCATCGCGCCTTGTCGAAGCCCTCGAAAGGGGAGGGTTTCTCGTCGCTCGTCTGCGGGCGTGCGCGCCGCCCGGGCTGGCCTCTCGGCTGCCCTTGGCCGTGCCCGGGGCG
>JBCCLG010000912.1:0-2580 GCA_039027015.1 Acidobacteriota bacterium
GATCACCTCGATCTCCTGCCCGTGCTGCGCTACCAGAGGCCGATGCCCTCGGGCAGGCTGCACCTCTACCACCTGCAGGACACCCACTTCAACAGCCGAGGCAATAGGGTGGCGGGAGAGGCCCTCGGCCAGAAAATCGCCCGCGTCTTGGCGGGCGGCGAAGCGCCGCAGACAGTGCAGCACCTCTCCATGCCGGCCCGGGGCGCCGAGCGGCGGGCCGATCTTCAGATCCTGAACGCCAGCCCGCTGCCGTCCGCCGTGGAGCTGAGGCTCGACATGGACGACGGCGCAGCGGTGGAGGTCCAGCTCGAGCTCGATCCGGAGCAGGTCTGGACGGTTCACGACATCGAAGCGACCACCGGCCTTGAGGGCAACGGCCGGATCGCGGTTCGGGGCCCGGCGCATACCGTAGCCAGCCTGCGCCTGGGCGGCGGCGAAGACCGCCGGGAGAGCCCGCCCGAGGCTCGCCTCAGCGCCGATCGCGTCGCCTTCTTCGCGTTCGCGGGCGCAGGCAGCTCCCTCACGCTGGTCAACGACTCCGGGAGAGACGTCTCGGTCGGCGCCCGCCTCTTCGGCGCCGGCAGCAGGCTCAAGAGCTCCACCCTCGCCGCGCACTCCCGGCTCGAAATCGAAGACGTCGCCCGATGGTTCGCGGTCGAGGACGCTCCGCACGGCATGCTCGAGCTGTGGGGAGACGGCGAGTTCACCGCCTCCCTCGAGCACGGCGGCGCGGCCAGCGGAGCTCCCGAAGGCCGCCACGTCGCCCCGAAAATCGCCCCCCGTCACCCGCTCTGAGCGGCGGCGAGGCGGCGAGGCGGGGCCGATTCCTCGGTCCTTTTTTCCGCTCGATAGCGCTTTAGTGTGGGAAGGGAGAACCCGTTGGAAAGAACAAGCCCAGCGTCGGGGGTCATGCGGCCCTGCGACCTCGAGATCCGTGTGCGTACGCCTTGGGGCCAGGGAGCGGAGGCATTTGAGTTTGTGCTCAACTCCCCCGCCGACATCGCGGGCTTTCACCACAAGGAGGTTGCGGGACCGAGAATCCGCGAGCCGGAACGCTTCCAGAAGACCCTTTTCGACAAGCTGGAGCGCCTGCGGGCCGGACTCGACTTCGACGGCCACGATCGACGGGACGAGGCGGTTCACCGAGATCTGGTGGCCCTCGGTCAGGATCTTTTTCTCGAGGTCTTCGCCGGCGAAATGGGCCGCATCTATCAAGACTGCCGAGATCGCGTTCGCACTCTCTTCATCACCTCCGACGAACCGTGGATTCCCTGGGAGATTCTGCACGGCGGGGCCGGGGACGACTTTTTCGCCTCGCGCTTCCAGATGGGCCGCTGGCTTTCGGGGCAGAGCGCCCCCGTCTTCGAGAAGCAGTGCCGCCACGGCCTCTTTCTCGGCGGCACCGGCGACCTGATGGGCGCGACGGACGAGCTGGATTTTCTGCGCCAGCTGTGGCTTCCCACCGAAGGATTCGACGCCGTTCTTCTCGACGGCGCGACCGCCGGGGAGTTTGAGGATCATCTCGAGCAGCGCAATTACGACCTCCTCCACTTCGCGGGTCACGGGCATCACGAACCGGCTCGAGCTGCCGAGAGCAGGCTCGAGATGAGACACGGCCCGCTGCGGGTCGATCACCTTTCCCTCGAGTGGGCCGAGCGCCTGTGCGCCTCGAGGCCCTTCGTATTCTCAAACGCCTGCCAGGTCGGCCGCATCGAGCATTCCCTCGCCGGCCTCGACGGCTGGGCGGCCCGCTGGGTGAGGCGATTCGGCTGCAGCGCCTACCTGGCGCCCCTGTGGTCGGTGGAAGACCAGGAGGCCGGCCGCTTCACCAGCGTTCTCTACGAGCGGCTGGCGGCGGGCCTCACCCTCGGGGAGGCCGTTTTGGAAGCGCGGCGCGATCTTCAGACGAGCGCTGGCGAGGATCTCACCTGGGCGGCCTACAGCGTCTACGGCCATCCCAATATGCGGGTGTACTTCGGGGACGCCTCGCCCAAACCAGACCGAGTGACGCCGCCGAGACCCTCTCCCGCCACGCCGCCGCCTCCGAGACCGAGGCCTCCGAGACCGAGGAAGTGGACGAGCGAACCGCGAAGGAGACCCTCCGCCGCAGGATCGCCCGGTCCGGAAAGGCCGACGCGCCCAGAGCCTCCCGTCACGACCCAACAGCCGACCGGGGAGAAGCCCCTTCAGAAAGCGGGACTTCTGATAGCCGCGCTCGCCCTCTGCGTGGCCCTAGGCTCGACGATCCCGCTCTGGCGGTCCTCGGAGTCCAATCAACAGTCGGCGGACCTTGACGCCGCTCGAGAGGAGACCGGCGAGTCGGGCTCACAAGGCCCTCAGCGGCCGGCTGAAGCCGAGGATGAGAAGCCCACTGTGGCCCCGGATTTGGATTTAGACCCCGAAGAGAAGACTTCAAAGCCACCGGAACAGGCCCCGACCCTGGATGAGCCCGAGGAAAAGAAGGCGGCAGGGAACCCCGAGCCGACGATCCAAGAGACGCAAGGCTCCGCCCAGGAGTCCAACGCCGCGACGCGACAGCCTGTACCTCGGGCTCCTCGAGGGTCGGGCCCTGTTCAGGAC
>JBCCLG010000913.1:0-2573 GCA_039027015.1 Acidobacteriota bacterium
GCCAACAGCCCCAGAAGAGCAGAGAGGGCTCGGTGCCGCTGGAATTCCGGGCCGAGCACGTGTCCACGAGCCTCGACCTCCTCGGCCAGATCTGCGTCCTCTTCTCGTGCTACGCCGCAGGCACGCCAAGAAGAAATTCCTATCTCTTCAAGCCTATCGAGCCCAAGGCCCAAGGTGTGGACCCCGAGACCCTGACGAGCAATCCGTTCACGGCGGCGCTTCCCCAGGCTTTGATGACCCGCGGAGCGCTCGGCGTGATCGGCCACGTGGACCGCAGCTGGAGCACGTCGTTTTCATGGCACGAGAGATACCAAGGCGAACTCGGCAGATTCCAGCACTACCATGTTGCCAATCTTTCCTCTCTCAAAGACTCGCTGTGGCAGATGCTCGCAGGCGAGCGGGTGGGGCACGCCATGCGGTCTCTCAACAAGAGATTCGCTTTTCTCGCCGGGCGGCTCACCAACCAGCTCGACAATCTCATGCATCTCGGGAGGATTCCCGACCACAGTCTAATCCCGATCAGCAGCCTGTGGACCGCCGCCAACGACGCTCGCAATCTGGTGCTGCTGGGCGACCCCGCGGCCTACGTGCGCGGGCGTCGGGAGTCCCACACCTCTGCTCTGCGCCTGAACAGCCGGATCCTGGCTTTGGCCGAAGCCGCGGCGGCTCGAGATCAGACGTCGACCGAGCAGTGGATCGAGAAGCTGATCGAGCAGAGATCGGGCGGCCGCATGCGATTCAGAGGCTGAACGCGCCCTTCCCGCCAAGTCTTTCGCCGGAAGGAGTTCGCGGATCGGACTTCGATCCGCGAACTTTTTCCGCGTGCTTCCGTCTTCTCGAATAGATGCCTACGCAAGTCGGCTATTTTGATGACAAAATCACCATAAAAAAGGAGACCGAATATGGCGCGTCGTGGATCGGGAGACCTGGAGCTTTTGGTGATGCTGGCGATTCTGCGCCTCGGCGAGGAGGACGCCTACGCGGTCTCGATCGTGGATGCGCTGCGCGAGCACGCGGGTCGTGAGGTCAAGCGCGCCACGGTTTACGTGACGCTGCAGCGCCTCGAGAATAAAGGCCTGATCTCCTCCCGCCTCGGCGAGCCTCTGCCCCAGCGCGGCGGCAAGGCTCGGCGGCTGGTCAGGCTGGAGGCCGCGGGCCTCGAGACGGTTCGCAGCACCCGGCAGACTTACCGCGCGATGTGGAAGGGCCTTGAGCCGGTGCTGGAGGGCACGAAATGAGGTCCCCGGCCTGGATTCGCTTTGTGCTCTCCACGCTCGCCCCGCGCGGCCGGACCCACGAGGCGATCGGAGATTTGGAAGAGGTGCACCGCAGGCGACTCGAGGCGGGCGCCTCGCGCCCGGCGGCCTGGTGCGCCTCGAGCCTCGAGGGCCTGGGCGTCGCCGCGGCGCTCGTCGCCTGCCGGCTGATCGATCGCGAGCCCTGGAGCGCCCTGCTGAACGCCACCGAGTGGCGGCTCGCCGCGCGGCGCAGCCTCCGCCAGCCGCTGATGTCGCTGGTCACGATTTTCGCCCTGGCCGTGGGCATCGCCCTCGCCGTCACCGCGTTCAGCGCCCTCGAGGCCACCCTCTTCGCCGAGGTCCCGTTTGAGGCCGGGGACCGCTTTGTGCGCCTCCGGCTGCTGGAGGAGCGTACGGGGGCAGGCCAGCTCGATCTCGACAGATACCGCGCCCTCGAGGGCGAGCGCGACGTTTTCGAGCACGTGGGCGCCGCGGGCTTTGACTTGGTCAACCTGCGCTACGAATCGGGGGAGATCGAGTCGATCACGGCCAGCCTTCTCACCCCCGAGACCTTCTCGTACCTCCCCTACGCGCCGATTCTCGGCCGGCCTTTCTCGGCGGATGACGGCGCCCCCGGAGCGCCGCCGGTGGCGCTGATCCGAGAGAGCCTATGGCACCGCCGATTCGGCGGCGAACGCACCGCGCTGGGCCGCACGCTGCAGATCAACGGCGCCGCGCACACCCTGGTGGGCGTGCTGCCGGACGAGGCGACCTTTCCCGCGCGCAGCGAAGTCTGGATTCCCTTAGGCGCCCGATTTGTGGGCGGCAACGTCCACGGCCCGCACCCCGCGGCCCAGGCCTTCGCGGTGCTGGCCGCGGGAGTCTCGACGCCGCAGGCGCAGGAGCGGGTCGACCTGATCTCGCGGCGGGTGGCCGAAGAGCGCGGAGAAACCCGAGAGACTCGGGTAGAGCTCAACTCCTTCACCCAGATGCCGCCGGGCGCCCTGCCGGGGCTGTCGATCCTGGTGACGGTGCTGGTCATGCTCCTGATGGTGGTGGCCTCGAATATCTCCAATCTCAACCTGGTGCGGATCTCCGCGAGATCCAGCGAGCTGGCCATGCGAGCGGCCCTGGGAGCTTCGCGACCTCTGCTCATCGGGCAGATCCTCGGCGAGATCCTCCTCCTGTGCGCCCTCGCCGTCACCGCGTTCAGCGCCCTCGAGGCCACCCTCTTCGCCGAGGTCCCGTTTGAGGCCGGGGACCGCTTTGTGCTCCTCCGGCTGCTGGAGGAGCGTACGGGGGCAGGCCAGCTCGATCTCGACAGATACCGCGCCC
>JBCCLG010000914.1:0-2573 GCA_039027015.1 Acidobacteriota bacterium
GGGCAACCCCTTCCTCGGCGCGCGCGGCGAGGGCCTGCCCGCCTATGGCGAGGATGAGAACAAGGCCCTTCACGTCGGCTTCCTGGCCGCCTCGCCCGCGCCCGAGAGGATCGCGTCCCTAGACCTCGACCGCTCGCCGCCGGACGCCTTCTCGGTCGTCGGCCGCGAGATCTATCTCCACACTCCAGGCGGCCTGGCGCGCACCAAGCTGACCAACGCGTATTTCGATTCCTCGCTCGCCACGGTAACCACGGTGCGCAACTGGCGCACGGTCCACAAACTGCTGGCGATGACCCGCGAATGAGAGGCTCTTCCGTGTCCGAGACCCCGCGCCCTATCCAAGACGTTGCCGCCGAGCTGGGGATTGCTCCCGAGCACCTGATTCCCTACGGCGCCAAAAAAGCCAAGATCGCGCCGCAGGCGCGGGAGGGCCGCGAGCTGGCTGGCCGACTGATCCTGGTTTCGGCGATCACCCCGACCTCGGCGGGCGAAGGCAAGACGACCACCGCCATCTGCCTCGCCCAGGGCCTGGCGCACCTCGGCGAGAAGGCCGCTATCGCCCTGCGCGAGCCGTCCCTCGGGCCGACCTTCGGCCTCAAGGGCGGAGCCACCGGCGCCGGGCGCGCGAGCCTGATTCCGGGGCAGGAGATCAACCTGCACTTCACGGGCGACTTCCACGCCATCTCGAGCGCCAACAACCTGCTCGCCGCCGCCATCGACAATCATCTACACCACGGCAACGCCCTCGGCATCGACCCGCGGCGCATTCTGTGGCGCCGCGTGATCGACCTGAACGATCGCGCCCTGCGGCAGACGATCGTCGGGCTCGGCGGCCCCACCCAGGGAATGCCGCGGGAGACAGGTTTCGACATCACGCCGGCCTCCGAGGTCATGGCCAGCCTGTGCCTGGCCGAAAGCGAGGATGATCTGCGGGATCGCCTCGCGCGCCTGATCGTCGCCCAGAGCTTTGAGAAGAAGCCGGTGACCGCCGCCGATCTCAAGGCCGTGGGCTCGATGATGGTGCTGCTCAAGGAGGCGATGAATCCCAATTTGGTGCAGACGATCGAGGGCGTGCCGGCCTTCGTGCACGGCGGTCCCTTCGCCAATATCGCCCACGGCTGCAACTCGGTGGCGGCCACCAAGATGGCTCTCGGATGCGCCGATTGGGTGGTCACGGAGGCGGGGTTTGGCGCCGATTTGGGGGCGGAAAAGTTCTTCGACATCAAATGCCGCTCCGCCGGTCTCGACCCGGCGGCTGTGGTGCTGGTGACCACGGTGCGGGCCCTCAAACGGCACGGCGGCGTAGCGCAGAAAAAGCTCGACGAGGCGGACCCGGCGGCGGTGCAGGCGGGCCTTCCCAACCTCGAGAAGCACCTCGAGAACCTCCGTCAATTCGGCCGCGATCCGGTGGTGGCGATCAACCGCTTTCCCTCCGATACGGCCGACGAGATCGCGGTCATCCGCCGGGCGTGCGAGCGCCTGAGCGCCGCCTGCGCCGAGTCCACCGGGGTGGTCGACGGCGGCGCCGGCGCCGCGGACCTGGCGCGCGCCGTGATCGAGCGGGCGGAGCAGGCCCGCGAGCCTCACGTGCCCCTCTACTCCCTCGAAGATCCGGTGCAGGAGAAGCTGCACGCCGTGGCGACCCGCATGTACGGCGCGCGCGAGGTGCTCTACGCCCCCGCCGCCAAGCGCGACCTCAAGCTGATCGAGGATATGGGCTACGGCCATCTGCCGATCTGCGTGGCCAAGACCCCGATGTCGCTGTCCTCTGACCCCAAGCGGGTGGGGCGTCCCGAGGGCTTTGACGTCACCGTCAGCCGCGTGGTGCTCTCGGCCGGCGCCGGTTTTTTGGTGCCCATGGTGGGCGACATCCTGCGGATGCCCGGCCTGTCGAAATCGCCTCAAATGGAGCGCATCGACCTGGTGGACGGCAGGATTGAGGGTCTGCGCTAGCTATAGCCAGCCATCGCTAGGGGTTGCCGTCGGCCTCGCCGCCGGGTCGAGCCGTCTCGAAGATGGGCTCGGGCAGCGCGATGCGGGTGCTCTCGAGGCGCTCGCCGCGCAGGAAGGCCTGCACCAGGTCGCGATACTCGGCGGACATCAGCTCGCGGCTCGGGTGCCCCGCGTTCTCGACGATCACGTGCACCGCGTTGCCGAGGCCCGGCAGCAGCTCGAGCGCGTTCTCGGGCGGCGTGCGCGCGTCGAGGGTGCCGCTGGTGAGGAGAACCGGCACCGGGCTCGCGAGGGGACCGCGGAACGAGTCGCCCAGGCCGGGACGGCTCGGGCCCCGGGGCTGCCGGCCGCCCGGGGCGCCCGGCAGCGCGAAGCCGGCGCCGCGGCAGGTGGAGGGGTAGTAGGGGGCGAGGAGGGCGTCGCCGAGCAGGTTCGCGGGGTCCGCGGTCTCCGCCGCGAGGCGCCGCCAGCGCTCCGGGCTCGCCCCCGAGGCGCAGTCCATGGCCAGCGCCAGGGCGTGGACCTCGAGGCGCCGAATCTCGAGGGCCGTTGCCGCCAGCTCGGCCCACTCGCCGCGCTCGAAGCGGGCCAAAGTCGCGGGCAGCGCCGCTAAATCGCGA
>JBCCLG010000915.1:0-2572 GCA_039027015.1 Acidobacteriota bacterium
CCGCCAGGTCGTCGCCGTCGCTCACCGCGACCCGCTCCACCGTGCCGGTGAGGGGCGAGGAGACGGCGGTCTCCATCTTCATGGCCGAGAGGACCGCCAGCGCGTCCCCGGCCTGCACCGCGTCGCCGGCCGCCACCCGCACCTCGACCACCACGCCGGGCATCGGTGCGCCGATCGAGCCGGGGTTGGCGGGGTCGGCCTGCTCGCGCACCACCCGGGTTTCGGTGGCCGAGGCGTCGTCTACCCAAATCGAGCGCGGCTGCCCGTTGAGCTCGAAGAAGACCTCGCGCCGACCGTCCTGAACTTCGGAAACCGCCGTGTGCTTGACTACCAGGGTCTTGCCGCGCTCGATCTCGAAGTCGATTTCCTCGCCCCTCTCGAGGGGCGCTAGGAAACTGCGGGTGGGCAGCACGGAGATGTCGCTGTAGCGGGCGCGAAACTCCAGGTACTCGCGAAATACCTGCGGGTAGAGGGCGGCGCTCAGCACGTCGACCTCGCGCATCTTGCGGCCGTGCTCGGCCTCCAGGTCGGCGCGGATCTGGTCGAGATCGAGGGGCTCGAGGCTGGCGCCCGGGCGTCCCTCCACGGTCTCGAGGTCGCGCACCACGCGGCTGCGCAGGGGCTCGGGAAAGCCGCCGTAGGGAACGCCGAGGTAGCCCTGGAAGAACTCCACCACCGAGCGCGGGAAGGAGAGGGTCTCGGCCTGCTCCACCAGCTCCTCGGCGTCGAGGTCGTTCTGCACCATGAACTGCGCCAAATCGCCCACCACCTTGGAGGAAGGGGTGACCTTGATCACGTCGCCCAGCAGCTGGTTGGCTTCGGCGTAGGCTTTTTTGATCGCCCGCCAGCGGCCGGCCAGGCCCAGGGAGGTGGCCTGGAACTGCAGGTTGGTGTACTGGCCGCCGGGCATCTCGTGCACGTAGACGTCGGCGCTGCCGCTCTTGAGCCCCGACTCGAACGGGCTGTAGAGGCCGCGCACCTGCTCCCAATAGCCGTTCAGGCTCTCGACCCTCTGGAGGTCGATGCCGGTCTCGCGGTCGGCGCCCTCGAGGGCCGCCACCACGGCGCCCAGGGAGGGCTGCGAGGTCAGGCCTCCCATGGCCGAGAGGGCCACGTCCACCACGTCGGCCCCGGCTTCGGAGCAGGCGAGCATGGAGGCCACGCCGGTGCCCGCGGTGTCGTGGGTGTGCACGTGGATCGGCAGGTAGGGGAAGGCGTCGCGCAGCCTGGAGACCAGCAGGCGCGCCGCGGCCGGGCGCAGCAGGCCCGCCATGTCCTTGATCGCCAGCACGTGAATGCCGAGGTCCTGGAGCTGGCCGGCGAGGTCGAGGTAATAGTCGAGGCTGTATTTGGTGCGCGCCTTATCGGCGACGTCGCCGGTGTAGCAGATCGAGCCTTCGATGATGCCGCCGGCCTCGCCCACCGCGTCGATCCCGAGCTTCAGATTTTCGACGTAGTTGAGGCAGTCGAAGACTCTGAAAACGTCGACGCCGCGCTCCTTGGCTTCCTTGACGAAGCGGAAGACCACGTTGTCGGGGTAGTTGGTGTAGCCCACCGCGTTAGCGCCGCGCAGCAGCATCTGAAACGGGATGTTGGGCACGCGCTCGCGCAGGGTCTCGAGGCGGTCCCACGGGCACTCGCGCAGGAAGCGCATGGCCACGTCGAAGGTGGCGCCGCCCCACATCTCGAGGCTGAAGCAGCGCGAGAGGGTGTGGGCGGTGGCCGGGGCGACGGCGGCCAGATCGCGGGTTCGCACGCGGGTGGCCAGCAGGCTCTGGTGGGCGTCGCGCCAGGTGGTGTCCATCAGCAGCAGGCGGTCGTGTTCGCGCCCCGCGCGCGCGAACGCCGCGGGTCCCGGCGCCAGGCAGATCCGGCGCCACCCCTCCGGGGGCCCCGCCGACGAAGCGCCGGCCGGCGGCTGCGGAATTTCCGGCGTGACCTTCTCGGGCAGGGCGCCCGACACCCCCGCGGTGGGGGGGCCGTTGACGATCACCTCGCCCAGGTAGCGCAGGGTGCGCTGGGCGCGGTTGAGGCGCCGGGGGAAGCGGAAGAGCTCGGGGGTGGTGTCGATAAAGTCGGTGCGCGCGTCGCCGGAGAGGAAATCCTCGTGCACCAGGACGTTGTGCAGGAAAGGGATGTTGGTCTCGACGCCGCGCACCCGGAACTCCACCAGCGCCCGGCGCAGCTTCTGGGCCGCGGCGTCGAAGTCGAGGGCGTGGCAGGTGACCTTGACCAGCAGGGAGTCGTAGTGCGGCGAGACGCGCGCGCCGTTGTAGCCGGAGCCGCCGTCGAGCCGAATGCCCATGCCGCCGGCGCTGCGGAAGGCCTCGATGCGGCCGGTGTCGGGCTGGAAGTCGGTGGCGGGATTCTCGGTGGTGACCCGGCACTGAATCGCGTGCCCTCGGATCTGCACCCTGTCCTGGGCGAGCCCGAGCTCCTCCAGGCTGGCGCCGGCGGCGATGCGGATCTGCGACTGGACGAGGTCGACGCCGGTGACCTCCTCGGTCACCGTATGCTCCACCTGAATCCGCGGAGTGGCCTCGATGAAGAAGGCCTCCCCGGAGTCGTCCAC
>JBCCLG010000916.1:0-2569 GCA_039027015.1 Acidobacteriota bacterium
CCGCGGGGCGGAGACGCCGGTCCGCCGCTCGCCGCCGCCGTCGTCTCGAGGGCCCGGGTCAGCGCGGAGCCGACGCTCTTCCACAGTCCCGCGGTCAGGAGGCGGGGACGCTCGCCGGGCAGGGCGCTGGCGCGCTCCGCCTTGCGCCGCCAGGCCTCGAGCGGCGCCAGCGCGGCGAGATAACGCCGCCGCGAGGCCCGCACCGCCGTCGCCCGGCCGGCGAACGGACCGCGCCGCAGGCTCGCGCTCGAGTCGCTGAACAGCGACGGCAGGGGAGAGAGACGGCGCATCAGCCGGCCTCCGACCGCTCGCCGGACGTCATCTCCACGTAGAGCAGGATCTGCCCCACGGTCATGCCGCTGACCTGCTCGGGCGTCCAGCCGAATTCTTTGGCGAGCACGAAGCAGGCTTTGGCGAGGGGCGCCTGCACCAGCTCCTCGAGGGCGCTTTGCGGCGTGCCGACGCCGGAGAGCTCCTGGATGGTGTCGAGCAGGAAGCGGGCGACGCCGGCCGGCAGGCGACCGATCTGCTCCAGCTCCAGCCGAGGCTCCACCAGGGATTCGCGGAGCATCAGGGAGGCGGTGAGCTCCTCATCGTCGCGCCCGGCCTTGGCGATGCGCTGCATGGAGCGCACGGTGAGGGGCCTCACCTCCACCTGTCCCGCCTCCCCGTGGCCGTCCAGGAGGCCGGGCGGGATCTCCACGCGGTGGGTCAAGGCCCCGCCGGCGAGCAGGTCTTCAGCGCTCAGATTCATCGCCGCTCTCCTTCGCGAGCGGGGTGCGCGTCGGCGATCACGAGGGGAATTCCGGCGTTTGAATCTCGGCTCCCGCCTCGTCTCTCACGTGGATTCTGAGAGCTTTGAAGCAGGCCTTTTCCATCACGAAGTCGTCTTCCGGCAGCTGGAATCCCCAGTTTTTGAATTTGACGCCGTAGACGTCGAGCACCGAGCGCCGGGTCGGATCGTTGGGGTCGTCGAGCACCACGTTCATCGACAGGCGCGGCTGAACGTAGGGCTCGGCGACGCTGTTGGGAGACGCGCCTCGGCCCAGCAGGAGGTAGAGAAGGGCGCCGTTGACGTAGGCCTTTTCGACCTCGCCTCGAATATGAATATTGCCGGGATGCAGGGAGGCCGCGTGCCTGCGGCCGATCTCGTGAAACTCTTCGAGGTCGGTGTGGACCGCCAGCTTGACGCCGGTCACTCGCCCGACGTCGAGGATCTGGTAGGCGGAGTTCTCGAGGATGGCCGTGGCGTCGTCGCCTTCGGCGGTCTGGTCGCCCGGGCCCGTGTCGCCGCTGAGTACGAGGGCACCGCTCGCGCCCGTAAAGACTTCGGTAAACATTTCTTTCTCCTGGAAGCTCGTGGGGATGGAAGGGCGTCGGCGCCCTATCAGCCGAGGGTCATCGTCACGCGCACGAAATCGATCGAGAAGGTCGGCAGCAGGGTCATCTCCACCGCCACGATGCCGCGGATCTCCTGGGCGCGGGTGGCGCTCACGGCGAGGTCGTAGGACACGAGCTTCTCGTCGTCCACCATCTGGGCGAGAAAGCTGTTGATCGAGGTGCGCAGCGCCCCGCGGACCCGCTCGTTGTTGAGGCGCCCGATGAAGGGCCGCGCCGCCGAGCGCACGCCGAACTTCGCGAAGTCGACGATGCGGCGAGTGGTGATTTGGTGAAACGCCGAATTGGTGGAGGTGGTGATGCCCTTGACGACTCGGACGCCGTCGCGCGACTCGAGGGCCAGCACCCGAGCCGAGACCAGCTGCCGAAGCTGAGGCTGGGTGAACTCCGTCTCAAGGGCGCCGAGGGCGACGGTCTTGTTGGTCAGGCTGACGTGTGCGGAGAGCCCGGAGAGGCGACCGGCGACCGCGGCGGCGGTGTAGGCCGCCGGAAAGGCCGCGGGCTCGCCGGTGGAGCCGTCGCGGTCAGCCGCCATGAAGCCCGGCGCCACAAAGATCAGGCGATCGCTGGCCAGGCTGTGGCCCCGCAGGGCGTCGAAGTCGGTTCTGGGCCCCGCGCCCACAACCGCGATGCGCTCGCGCTGGACCTCGTCCGCGGAGGCGGTCTCGCAGTGGGCGGTGAGGGCCGCGCCGAAGCTCTCGTCCTGGCCGGCGGCCAGGATCAGGTGCGCCGGCTCGCCGAGGAGGGCGTCGAGCCCGTCTTGATAGTCGCCGGGCGTGGCGAGGGCGCCGTCGTCGCCGCGGGTGTTGCCGCCCGTGCCGAAGGCGGCGAAAGCGTCGGGGCCGGCGCTCGCGCTGGGCACTTCGCCGCCGTTCGCGGCGTCCGCCTCGCCGGTGACCCAGGAGGAGCGGGCGTCGACGTCCGCCGCCAGATCTCGGCCGCTGATCGCGGTGTAGATCTCCTTGGCGGCGCCGAGGCGCAGGGTGACCGTCACCGCGTGGGCGCTGTCGACCGCGTAGGACACCGTCGTCACGTCGCTGGCGGCGGGCGCCTCGCCGGCGGCGTAGTTGAGCGCGCCGGTGGCGAGATCGATCTGCACCTCGCCCGGCGCCGGCGGGCTGTCGTAGACGATCGGCAGGGATCGGTTGACGCCGTCGGCGTCGCGCAGAAG
>JBCCLG010000917.1:0-2562 GCA_039027015.1 Acidobacteriota bacterium
CCGCCGGCATCTCGATCCGCCCTACGACTACGACCTGCTGCACGCCTTCAGCCGGCTCAACCGGCATTTCCTGGTGTGGAACGGCACCGAGCCGTGCATTCAGTCGGGCTGTATGGAGGTTCTCCACGAGCTGGCCCTCAGAATGCCGGCTGGCCACATCGTGCGGCACAGCCACGCCCGCATGGTGGCCGAGGGGGTGATCTCCCCAGACGACGCCCTCGACCTGCCCGAGAACGTCACGCTGCTGCCCAGCAACTCCTTCGGCCTGCGCAACGTCATCCGCCGCGGGCTCTCCGAGAGCCATCTCCACCTCGCGGCGGTCACCAGCGCGGAAGAGACGTGGGCGGACAGTCTGCTCAAGCCGGCCACCGCCAGCGCCATCCGCGGCGGCAGCGTGCAGGAGCGCCGGCTTCTGACTCTAAACCTCTTCGCCGGGCGCCTTCTGGCGCTGGCTCTTTGGATGTCGCTCCTCGGGAAGAAAGACGCCACCGGCGCTCGGCCCCAGAGACTCCTGGAGCTTCTGGATCAGCTCTATTTCGCTCCCGACGTCTACGCCGAGAGGCGCGCGACGGGGCTGCTCGAGGGCGAGATTCGCCGAACGGTCTACAACCGGACGCCGCCCATGCCCCGCGAGGCTTTGGCGGCCGAAGAGGAGCTTCGCCGAGGGCACCGGGCGCTCGACGCCCTGCCGCCCGGTCCTGAGCACGGCGAAGAGCGGAAGGCCATCGAGGAGTGCCTCCAGGGGCTGCGGGAAGAGCGGCGAAGGCAGGTGGGCCTGGCCCGGCGGCGAGGCACCCTCATCGCTCGCGAAATCCCCGAGAGTCACCGTTTCCTTCTGCGCTGGATCAGCCCCACGGCATGGCGCCTCGACGGCATGCGAGGCGCCGGCCTGCCGGGCTCGCTGCCCGAGAGCCTCGAAGATCGAAACAGGCTGGTGCACAGGCTGCACCTCGCCGCGCATCTCCGGCTGGTGCAGCTCAGCCCGCGCAGCGAGGTCGCCAAAAGTGACCGCCGGAGTCCCGCGGAGCGGCGCGGCGATCCGCGGCGGGTTTTCCTGCACCGGGCGCTCTTTCGCTATCTGGTGTGCCGCACCCACCATTGGCAGATGGCCACCCAGCAAGGACGCACCACCGGGCTGCGTCAGTTCAAGCGCTACTTCGATTCACCCCATCGTCGTCCCCAGCATCTGACCAGTCTCCAGAAGGCCGAGCTGGTTTTCGGGCGTCTCCGGCAGTGGCGGGGCCTGAGAGTGCTGGAAGGTCGGGTGGCTCCTCCCAGGACTGGCCAGGACCTCGTGCCGTGGATTTTGGCCTACTCGCGCACCGCCGATCGCAGGATCCGGAAATTTGGGCTGGTCGCCCACTTCAAGAAGGAGCCCGAGGAGAAGGAAGACCGGAGTTTCCGCGGCAAAGTGCCCTCGCCCGTGCCGCGCCTGCGCTGGGGGCGCCGCAGGCGGCGAGTCCGTCAAGAAGGCATGCAGCTCTACCGGCTGCTTCGGCGTCCAACCCCGGTGACTCCATTCATCGTCGGCATCGACGCCTGCAACCTCGAGCTCGCCACGCCCCCCGAGGTCTTCGCGCCGGTCTTCAGGTTCCTGCGCGAGTTCCCCATCTCCCTGGGCGACGATCCGCGGCAGTTCTCGCCGTATCTCGAAATCGACAGCGATATCCGCGAGCTGATGTGCAATCGGCGACTCGGGATGACCTACCACGTGGGAGAAGACTTCCGCCATCTGCTCTCGGGCCTGCGGGCCATCTCCGAGGTGGTCGATTTTCTGGAGCCTCAGCCCGGAGACCGTCTGGGGCACGGTACCGCCCTCGCTCTTTCGCCCGAGAAGTGGCTCGAGCACAACGGCTATCAGGCCGTCGTTCCCAAGCTCGAGTGGCTTGACACCCTGGTGTGGGCCCATCATTTTCTGGGCCCGGGGGACGACATCATCGGCGAGCTGGCGATCGAGGATCGCATCCAGGGGCTGAGCGCTGAGATCTACAGCGCCAGCATCGGCGTGGGCTTCGATCCCCTCGGGCTCCACGGCGGCGGCGGTAACGCCGCGTCCGGCGAGGGCTCGCGTCGCCCTCACCGCGGTTTGCTCGACTGGGACTGGTCGCCGCTCACTCTGTGGGACGCCTGGCGCCTGCGCCAAATCGACCCGTACTCGCTGGATATCCAGGCCCTTTTCAGGGGCGAGCTGGAGATGCGCACGACGTGGATTCACACCGAGGAGGAGCGGCGGTGGCAGGCCGTGCAGGAGAAGGTGATCCGCCAGCAGCGCCGGGGCGTCGGGTCGCGCAACGCCTATGTGCTTCTGGGGCTCTATCTTTTGGACCCAGAGGTGCGCCGGCAGGGGAGCGAGATTCTGATCGTCGATATGTACGACGACCGCGAGCTGTGGCTCAAGCTGTGCGCCCGGGTCGAGGAGAAAATGAAGACCCTGATTCAGCAGCGCGAGCTGATCGTGGAGGTCAACCCCTCCTCCAACCGGATCATCGGCCCCATGGCGTCCTACGAGCAGCATCACGTCTTCTCCCTGACCCTCGACGAGCATCACAAGCTGGCCCGCGG
>JBCCLG010000918.1:0-2554 GCA_039027015.1 Acidobacteriota bacterium
ATCGGCATGCCGCCGCCCGGCCCCGCGGGCATCTGCGGCGCGGGCATGCCGGCCGCGGTTTGCGCCATCATCTGCTGCTGATACTGCGCCATCATCTGCTTCATCATCGGCAGAAAAAAGGCGCCGCTCTCGTTGCTCTCGGCGGGAGGCCCCATCAGCTCCGCGGGGTCCTTCTTCTCCTCGGGCTTGGCGGCCCCCTCCTTGGCGTCGTCGTCGGCCGGCACTTCGATGATGCGCGGCTTGACCACCTTGAGATGGCCGGCGATGACGTTGGCGGCCATGATTTCCGAGACCTGGAAGAGGTTGGTCATCGAGCCCTTGGAGATCTCGTCCACCGTCCGATCGTCGTCCACCCAATCGAGGATGCTGCGCTCAAACTCCTCGAGCTCCAGCTGGTCGAGATCGGTCACCAGCACGGGCACGCAGTGCGCCGAGGGCACGGTCTCCTGCAGCCGAGCCCACTCGTCGGTGCGGCGGGTGCCCTCGAGCACGATCCACTGCACGTCCAGCTCCATGCGGACCATGTTCTCGGACGGCAGGTCGTCGTCGAGAAAGTCGAAGGCGCCCTGGGGCCAGGTGAAGATGTCGTAGATGCCCTCCTCGGCCTTGAGCCGGAGCATCTGGTGCAGATCGTCTTCGGCGATCAGGCCCATGGAGACCAGGATCTTGCCGAGCAGCTGCTTCTCTTCCTTCTGCCGGGCGACCGCCCGGTTGACCTCCTCCTCGCCGAGATAGCCGTGGCTGACGAGGAAGCGCCCGAGGTACTCGCCCGGGTCGGTGGAGGCGGAGGAAATGATCACGCCTTCGTCAAAAAAGACGCGCTTGACGACGTTGCTGGGCGGTCCCTTCTCGATCTTGAGAGTGCCGGTCTTCTGGCCCATGGACAACCACTGGAGCAGCTCGGCGAGCTGCATCGTCTTGAGATTGCCTGAGATGCCCATGGATATCGTCGAGCCCGGAAGGGAAGGGAAGTCGCGCGAGGCGGTGGCCGAGTATATCGGAAGCACGGAGCACTCAGGCGCCGCCCTCCTGCCCCCTCGGGCGCGCCCCGGCGCCGGAGAGGGAGGAGGCTGCGGCTGCCGGGCTTGGGCCCTCGCCCTCAGGGGCAGGTGGCGAAGGCTTCCGTATCCGTGATCGCCGGACTGGCTACGCCGAGGGGGTTCGGATAGCGGCGGGTGATTCCCGCCTGGGTGTCGGTCACCACCAGCTCATACTCCACGTTGGTGGTGGCGGCAGCGAAGACCCAGAAGCGGGGCGTGGGCTGGCCGCAGGCGTCGAGCACCTTGACGAGCAGCTCCCAATTGTTGGGTCCGAAGAACCAGTAGAGCGCCGAGTCTTCGGACTCCACGTTGACCCGCGAGCCGACGCCGGTGGTGTTCTGGAAGTCGCGCCAGGTGACGCTGACCTGGAATCTGCCGCCGGTGAGGCAGGCGACGGTCGGGCTGGGCACGCAGGGCTCGTTGTCCGCGACGGTCACCGTGGCGGTCGAGGGACCGGCCAGGCTGGCGCCGCCGGTGGGGCTTTCGAGCAGCACCGTGAAGGTCTCGGGGGCCTCCGCCTCGGCGTCTTCGAGAATCGGAATCTGCACGGTCTGGGTGCCGCCCTCGCCGTCGGCGAACTGCACGTTTCCGCTGGTGCTGACGTAGTCGAGGCCCGCGGTGGCGGTGCCGTCGGCCGTTCGGAAGCTGGCCGCCACCGCGCCGCCGGTGCCGCCCGTGCGGGTCACCGAGAGGGTGACGCTGCCGGCCGATTCGGCCACGCCGACCGCGCCGCTGGCGAAGCTCAGGCTGCCCGGCAGCTCCTCGTCGGGCTCCTCGGCCAGGGCGTTCTTGATCCGCTGGCCGTCGGTCATGCTGATCATCACCGCCGGAATGTTGACCGCCGGATCGTCGCCGCCCAGGGGAACCGGGCTGCCGGCCTGGTTGTTGACCACCACCACCGCCCGGGCGCCGCGCGCCTGGGCGTTTCGCACCTTGACGGTGAAGTCGCAGTTGCCGCGATCCACCAGCGCGATGCGTCCGGCGATCTCGCCGCCGTTGGTGATCTGCGTGCACGCCAGGTTGGTGCCCTCGGTGTCCGAGGCGAGCGCGATCTCGGCGTTGATGGCGGCATTGCTCACCGGCGGACCGAAGAGCGCGGTGGCGATTTGATAGCGGCCGGCGATCGAGGCCGGCTCCGAAATGAACAGGGCCGGACCCGGCTGGAGAAAATTCGGCGCCTGCGTGCGCACGGTGTTGCCGGCCCACGCGAGATTGCCCGAGTTCACCGCCGACGCGCGCCGCTGGGCGTTGCTCATCTGGCTCCACAGCCTGCCGGTGGTGTTGTCGCGCAGGTTGCTGCTGTAGATATCGGGGCGGTTCATCAGCTGTCCGCCGGTACTCGAGTTGACGAAGCTGACGAATCCCAGGCCGTGGCCGAACTCGTGCAGCGCGACGGTCACGAAGTTCACCGAGGTGTTGGGACCGTTGGCGTCGAGCCCGTAGTAGTAGGTGGAGCCGCCGCCGAGACAGCCGTTGTCGATCCCCGTGTTGAAGGTCAGCGTCATATCGCCGGC
>JBCCLG010000919.1:0-2553 GCA_039027015.1 Acidobacteriota bacterium
CCGCCGCCGGCGGGTTGTCCGCCGGGGGATCGAAAGAAATGGTCAGCTCCGGCTCTTCCATGGGGACCTCCACGGTCACCAGCGTAGGCTGGACCACCTGCACGAGGGGATCCGCGGTGGCGAGCGACACCACGTCTTCGAAGCTGCGGGCGTGCCCGTCGAGACTGACCGTGGCGACCACGTCGGCCAGCCTTTCGACATGGGAGACGGGTCCGCTGACCAAAGCGCGGGCCGGCCGCACGATGGGGCCGAGGTGGCGCGATCCGGCGGCCGGTTCGCCGGTCAGCACCACGCGCACCGGCAGCGATTTCTCGAGCCTGGGCTCCACCTCGATGCTGAACCTATTGGGGTCTATGGACACGACCTCGAAATCTCCCGGCACCGAGAAGCGCACGTCGCCCGCCTCCAGAATGATGTCGCGCGGTCCCGGACGCCCCTCCGGGACCGAGGCCACGACCCCCACCGTAAGCGGCGAGAGAAGGGAGATCTCGCGATCGGGCCCGCGGACCACCACGCGAACCTTTTCCACCAGGTTGTAGGACACGCTGTCGGGCCCGGGCGGCGTGTAGGTCACCTGGGCGTCGACCACCCGGTCGAAAAGCTGCTCCTTTTCGTGGACGGCGAATTTGATCGCCACGGCGATCACCAGGGCGAGCACCAGCAGGGGCAGATCGAGCCTACTGAGCACCGGAACCTCCGCCGTCCTCGTCGGCCACGAGGGTCTTGAAGAGCAGGGTTCTGAGGGTGCCCGCCGAGAGTCGCCGGTCGATCTCGCCGTCGACCGCGAGGGAAATGTCGCCCGTCTCTTCAGAGACCACCAGGGCCACGGCGTCGGTTTCCTCGGTGATGCCGATCGCCGCCCGGTGCCGGGTGCCCATCTCGGTGGAGAGGCCGGCGCTGCGGGTGAGCGGGAGAAAGCAGGTGGTGGCGGCGATGCGGTCACCCTGGATGATCACCGCGCCGTCGTGGGTCGGGGTCGCGGGATGGAAGAGGGTCACCAGCAGGTCGAGGGACACCAGGGCGTCTACCTGAATGCCGTTTTCGATGAAGTTGCGCAGCCCCTCGCGGCGTTCGAAGACGATCAGGGCGCCCGTCTTCTGATCCGACAGGCTGAGGGCGGCCACCACGACGTCGTTATAGAGCTCCTGAACGTCGTGCCCGGAGCGGCCGAAATTCCAGCCCGGGGTGCGCCCGAAAGAAGCGAGGGCGCCTCGGATTTCGTGCTGGAAGAGAACGAGAATGGCCACCGGCAGAATGTCGAAGAATTTCTCGAGGGTGGTTTCGAGGGCGGGCAGCTTGAAGGTGTGCGCCGAGGTGTAGAAGAGCACCACCACCAAAATGCCGAGCACCACGCGGGCAGCGCGCGTGCCGCGGATGAGCAGCAGCGTGTTGTAGAGCACGAGCGTCACCAGCAGGACGTCGAGCAGGTCCTGCCAGGTGCCAAGCGGCTGGAGAAGCCGCACCAGTGCTTCGCGGGAAAAGGCCATTCGATCGATAGTTACGCCCCTCGCTCCGGCGCGGAGCGAGGCGTTAAGACCGAGCCGAATCTATCGCATAAAAGACCTTGAGAAACTGCACCGTGGGCTCCACGTCGTGCACGCGCACGATCGCCGCGCCGGTGCGCGCCGCCCAGGCTACGGCGGCCAGGCTACCCCCGAGCCTGCGGTCCGGGGGCGCCGGGGAGACGGCGGCGATGAAGCTCTTGCGGCTGGCGCCGAGAAGGAGGGGAGTCCCGAGATCGTGCAGGCGGTCCAGGCCGCCGATCAAGCTGAGATTATGCGCCGTCTCTTTGCCGAATCCTATGCCGGGATCGAGCACCACCCGGCCGATCGGCACGCCGCCGCGCTCGGCCCGCTCGAGGCACTCGCCGAGCTCCGCGGCAACCTCCGCGAGGACGTCCTCAAACGCGACCTGGCGCTGCATGGTGGCCAGCTCACCGCGGCTGTGCATGGCCACCACCGGGCAGCCCGCGTCGGCCGCCGCCGTCACTAGCTCGGGATCCCGCAGGCCGCCAACGTCGTTGATGAGGTCCGCGCCGTGCTCGAGCGCTCGGCGCGCCACGGAGCCCTTGCGGGTGTCGATCGAGAGCGCGACTTTCGGCAGCTCGCGGCGCAGGGCCTTGAGCACCGGCAGCAGGCGCTCCAGCTCCAGCTCGGCGCTGACCTCCGCACACCCCTCGCCGTAGACGCCGCCGCCCGGCCGGGTGGACTCGGCGCCGAGGTCGAGGATCTCCGCGCCTTCCTCCACCATGCGCAGGCCCCGGGCGACCGCCGCCGGAACGTCGCTGTGGAAGAGCCCGCCGTCGGAAAAGGAGTCCGGGGTGATGTTGAGCACCCCCATCACCTTGGGGCGGTCTGTCGTCAGGCGCAGCGTCTCGCCGCACCCTGGAAGCGGCGCGCTCCACGCCGGGTGCCTTGGTTTCGTCATCCTGAAACGCGAGGGCGCCGAGACCGAAGGTTCCGATCTCGGCGCCGCTCTCTCCTGCGGTCGTGGGATCCGCCGCCGGTCAGGAGGGGGCGGGGGAGGGCAGCTCGGTGCCGGTGAGGCCGCCGC
>JBCCLG010000920.1:0-2549 GCA_039027015.1 Acidobacteriota bacterium
CCGTGCCTCGGAGCACCTGGGCCCAGCCGGGGGCGGCGGTCAGGGCGAGCAGGATCGCCGCGATCAGAATCTGGCTCTTTCTGGACATGGGGGAAGCACTCCGGGGAATGTGAAGGAATCAGCGGGTCGCCCGCGGGCGTATCATAACGGTGAGGCGCCGGGCGCCGCCCCCGCCGCTCCCGCGCCTTTTTTCCTCCGCTCCGGCTCCGTCTTCAATCCGAGGTGACTCCATGAATCCCAGTCTCTTCCGTGTCTCCCTGCTCTCGGCGGCGCTCCTGGTCGCGGCGCTCCCCGCTTTCTCCCAGGAGGAGGTCGCGCCGCAGGATCCCGCGGCGGGAACGTTCACCGAGGTCACCAACGTTCGGGTGATCAGCGTCGACGTCTTCGTGACCGACCGCTCCGGTGACCCGGTCGGGGGCCTGGCGCGGGAGGATTTCGAGCTCTTTGTCGACGGCCAGAGGACGCCGATCTCAAACTTCTACTCCGAGGTCGGAGGACGGGTGCGGGAGTCGGTGACGCCGGTGGAGAGGCAGCGCGAGACCCGCTTCACGCCGATCGAGCAGGTGCAGGCGGCGGCCGCCGACCGGCGGACCCACGTGGTGGTGATGGTCGATCATTCCCGCCTGCGGCCGGCCAACCGCAAGCGCGCGTTCAGGGCGCTGCGCGAAGCGGTCGCCCAGCTCGACGACGAGGACCTGATCTCCGTGGTCGGCGTCGAGACCGGCCTGGTCTTCTACTCCGACTTCCTCTTCGACCGTCAGGCGATCGGCGAGATTCTGGACGACCTCGAGGAGGTTCGCGTCAACACCGAGATCAACGAGATCGAGCGGCGACAGATCTACGGTCTTCTGGCGCGCGGCCAGAGCGGCGCCTTTCTCGCGCGGGCGAGCAGCAATATCGACGGCGGCCAGATTCTGAGCCGCATTCAGGCCTACGCCGCCGAGGAATTCAACCGCAGCCTGGGCGCCCTGCGCAGCATGCAGGGCGTCATCGCCACCATGGGAGGGATCGAGGGCCGCAAAGCGCTCCTGTGGCTGGGCGAGGGCGTCGTGACGCGTCCCGGCGAGGGCATGTTCGTGGAGTGGCGCAACCGCTTCGGCGCGGGCAGCGACAACGTCGGAGTGCGCCGCATCGACTTTGACCGCGACTACACCCGCACCGTGGGCCGCTACGACCTCACCGACGCCATGGACCGAGTGGCCGACGCCGCCAACGGCGCCGGCGTCACGATCTACGCGGTCGACGCCGAGGGCAACCACGGAGGGATCATCCGCTCGGCTCTCACCGAGCAGGGATCGACCTCCGAGGCGATCTCGGTGGTGGACGAGAACTACCGCGCGCCGCTCGAGTTCGCAACCCAGGCCACCGGCGGCCGCCTGCTGCGCTCCTCGGGAAAGCTCGCCGAGCAGCTCGCCGGCCTGACCCGCGACTTCAGCACCTTCTACTCCTTGGGCTTCACCGTGCCGGAAGACTGGGAGGCAGGAACCGACCACGGCATCGAGGTCAAGGTTTCGGGCAAACGCCGAACCGTGCGCTACCGCGAGAAAGTTCGCCTTCCCAAGACCGGCGAAAAAGAGGCCGGAGCGACCGTCGCCTCCCTGCTGTACGAGACCTCCAGCAATCCGCTCGAGATCCAGGCCACCCCGGGAAGCGAGGCGCCGCGGGAAGACGGCACCGCCGCCCTGCCGATCCTGATCGAGATTCCGGTGGGCAAGCTCGACCTGGTGCCCACCGCCGAGACCCACAACGCCTCGCTGTCGATCTACGTCACCGTCAAAGACAAAAACGGCAACCCCAGGCCTGTCCAAACCGTGCCCTTCCACCTCAACATCCCCAACGACAAAGTGGAAGACGCCAGGGCCCGCGCCGCCCACTACAGCCTGCCCCTGGTCATTCGGGCCGGCGACCAGCAGGCCGCCATCGGCGTGAGGGACAACGTCAGCGGCTCGTTCGCCACCATTCGGGTGGATTTGGCGCAGTACTCCCAGAGTCTTTGAGCGAGGCGCTACACTAGTGAGACAGCTGAATCCTCGATAAGGCCCTGGAGGTTTCTCGGGATTCCGATTCAAGAAGCGGAGGATGAGTGCCGATGAGCGAGAAAGGCAAGCATGTGGTTTCGAGGCCCCGAGGGTGGGCGGTGGTGACGGCCGGTAAATCCCGCGCGGGAAAGGTCTTCGAGACTCAAGATGCGGCCGTCAGGTATGCGCGAGATGCCGCCAAGAGAGTCCACGGCGAACTCTATGTACACCGCAAGGACGGCACCATCCAGGAAAGGCGAAGCTACGAGAACGAATCGGCTCCGCCAGGATGACGGATTGGGTGCGCCAGAGCATTTAGGTTCAGAGCCATGAACGCCAGGTCTCTCCTCCTCACCGAAATTCCGAGACCGCTCATCGCCAGGGCGGTGACCCTCATCTTCACCGCCTTCGCTTTTCTTTGTATCTACGTCGTCACGGCCATGACGACCCATCCCATCACTTCAGGCGAGACTCTCGGCGAAGCCGCGATGTCGCGCGGACTGTATTTCATTACTTTCGGCCCCTTTGCGC
>JBCCLG010000921.1:0-2548 GCA_039027015.1 Acidobacteriota bacterium
GGCGCCGGCGCGCCAGATCGGCGGCGCGAGCGAAAAGGGGCTCCGCTTCCGCCCAGCGGCCCTGCTGGAAGTAGAGCATGCCCAGGTTGTTGAGGGAGGAGACCTGCAGGTGGTGGGCCGTTTCCTCCGGCATCGAGGCATGCAGGGCCAGGACCTTCTTCATTTCGGACTCCGCCTCGTCGAAGCGCGCCAGGAGGCGAAGCGCCGCGGCTTTCCGGCCTCGGATCAAGGACAGCTCAAGATCGTGGTCGGAAGCGGCGGGGCGAGCGCTGGTCAGGGCCTCGGCGCGATCGAGCACGTCGAGCGCTGCCTCCGGTCGCGCCTCCTTGACGGCGATCGCGCCGATCGATCGCAGGACAGAGGCGAGCTGCGAGTCCACTTCAATCGACGGCTCCAGCGCCTCGAGCCGGGCCCGGGCCGCCTCCAGGTGCTCGAGGGCCTCGTCGTAGAGTCCCAGGCTCCTATAAGACCTCGCCAGGATTCTGCGCAGCCTCGCTGCTTCTTGGGGCTGGTCGACGAGCTCCGTCTCGATGTGCTGGCTCCCGCGCTCGAGCAGCTCCCGGGCGGTCACCTGGTCGGCGGGCTTTCGGTTGTCGACGGCGTGCGGCGCCGACGCCTCGAAAAGTCGCACGAGGAAGTCCAGGGCCGCTTCTGCATCCATGCGGGCCTCGGCCTCCTGCCGCGCGGCGTCCCGGGCGCGCACCAGGCCGACGCCGCTGGCCAGGACGGCGGTGAGTAGGGAGAGTGAAGCGAGGGCCACATTAGCCGCTAGCCAGCGCCGCCGGCGGACGAATTTGCCGAGCCGATAGCCCCAGGTGGGCGGCCCCGCGCTCACCGGCTCGTCGCGGAGATACCTCTCGAGGTCGGCGGCGAGCTCGGCCACCGAGCCGTAGCGCTGCTCGCGATCCTTGGCGATGGCCTTCATGGTGATCCAGTCGAGGTCACCGGCGAGGACCTTCCGGGCCAGGGGCTCGGAGAGGCCGCGGCGCTCCGCGAACGCTCGGCGGGTCGAGTCGTCGAGGGCTCGCCATCGGCTGCTGGGTCGGGGGGCCTCTTCGTCGCGGATACGCCGGATCAGGGTCAGCGGATCATGGCTGGATCGGGGGCCGTGGGGGCGTACGCCCACGAGCAATTCGTAGAGGACCACGCCGAGGGAGTAGACGTCGGCCCGCGTATCGAGGTCCCGGGGGCCGCCCGAAGGGCCCACGGCCTCCGGGCTCATGTAGGCGGGGGAGCCGAGGATGCTGGCGCCGGTGTGGACGGTCGGGTCGCCGTCGCTGTCGAGGGGACGGGCGATGCCGAAATCGATGACCTTGGGGACAGGGCGGCCGTCCCGGCGGGTCACCATCAGGTTCGAAGGCTTGAGGTCCCGGTGCAGGAGCTGGCGACGGTGGGCGTGCTCGACGCCTCGGCAGACCTCGATGAAGATCTCGAGTCGGCCCCGCACGTCGAGCCGGTTCCGGTCGCAGTAGGCGGTGATCGGCAGCCCGTCCACGTACTCCAGGGCCACGAAGTGCCGTCCGTCCGCCGCCTCGCCGGCGCCGAAGAGCTGGGCGATGGCCGGATGGTTGAGCCGGGAGAGGGCCTGCCTCTCGGCTTCGAATCGGCGCACCAGCTCGGCTCCGGGGACGGAGGCCCTGATCATCTTGATCGCCACGGGTCGCCGGTCGGCGCTGCGCTGGACGCCGAGGAAGACCCTCCCCATGCCGCCCTCGCCGAGCAGACCCGTCACCTCGTATCCCTGAATCCGGGGGTAGGGGGGGCCGCCCCCGGGAACGGCGCGTTCCGAGTCGGGCTCCGCGGTCGCCGGCTCAGCGAGCCTCCCGAGGGGCGATTCGGCCATGAAGTCCCCCGGCCCCCGCTCGAGGATCCCGAGGACCCGATCGATCACCTCCGGAGACGTCTCCTTCGCCTCGAGGGCCCGCAGGCGATTTTCTGCGGCGACGTCCAGCACCTCGGCGAGCAGCGTCGCCACCCGACGCTCGCGGTCCAGGGATCGCCCGGAGGTCCGGTGCGGAGCCCCGGCGCCCGTGGGCTCGCCCGGGAGGTCCTTGCATTCCTCGTCTAAGTCGTCGGTCGTCGACATCTCAATCGCGGGATCCATCGGTTCGCCGGTGGGACGGATCGCAGGGGGAGCCCGAGGCGAGGAAGTCGTTCAGCAGCAGGCGGGCCACGCGCCAGTCGCGACTCACCGTCGCCCTCGAGAGTTCCAGGATCTCTGCGACCTCCGACTCCTCGAGACCGGCGAAATAGCGCAGCTCCACCACCAGCGCCCGCCGGCCGTGCACGGTCTTCAGCCAGTCCATGGCCTCGTCCACGGCCAGGATCTCCAGCAGTTGGGCCTCGCCGCCGCGGGCGTCCAGGCGCTCGTCGTAAGGCCTGGCCCCGCGGGGCGAAGGCCGTCGCGCTGCGGCGTGGAAGCGCGCGTGGTCGACCAGGATCCGGCGCATGGCCCGGGCGGCGAGGCTGAAAAACTGGCGCCGATTCTTCGCCCCGTCCGCCGCCGAGTCCTGACCCCCGAGGCGCAGGTAGGCTTCGTGCACCAAAC
>JBCCLG010000922.1:0-2546 GCA_039027015.1 Acidobacteriota bacterium
CGGAGAAGCTCGAGAGCCTCGGCAGGCTGGCCGAGCGGGTGGCCAACGACTACAACAACATGCTGACCGGCGTGCTGGCGAACGCCGGCCTGGCCCTGCAGGAGGTGGAGGCCAGCGGCGATCTGGCCGACCGCCTGCGCCAGATCGAGGCGTCCGCCGAGCGCGCCGCCGAAGTCTCGAATCAGCTGATGGCCTACGCCGGCCAGGAGCAGGTGGGCCAGCCGCTGCAGCTCAGCGAGCTGCTGCACGAAAATCGGGCTCTGCTCGAGCGGGAGGCCGAGGGCTCGAGACTGGAGCTGCACCTCAAAAAAGGTCTGCCCGCGGTGCGCGGCAACGCCGACCAGATCCTCAAGGCCCTCGGCAACCTGCTCTCCAACGCGGTCGACTCGCTGCAGGATGAGGGCGGCCTGGTGATGCTGCGCACCAGCGTGGTCAACGCCAAGCCGGGATATTTCGAGGGGGCGGTGCTCGACCCTGAGGGCGGTCCGGGGCGCTACGTTTTCTTCGAGGTCTCGGATACCGGCGCCGGCATGGATGAAGAAACCCGCGGGCGGATTTTCGAGCCCTACTTCTCGGGCAAAAAAGAAGGGCGCGGCATGGGGCTCGCCGAGGTCCTGGGCATCGTGCGCGCCCATCACGGCGGCATCAGGCTCTTCAGCCAGGCGGGCCGCGGTACGACGGTCGAGATTCTCCTCCCGGCCTTCGACCAGGCGCCTCTGGCAGCGGCCCATGAGCCGACCCTCGCCGCCTGGCAGGGCTTCGGCATCGCGCTGGTGGTCGACGACGAGCAGGTGGTCCGCGAGGTGGCGGCCAAGGTCCTGCAGCGGCAGGGATTCGAGGTGCTCACCGCGGTGAACGGTCGGGAGGCTCTGGAGATTTTTTCCGAGCACCGCTACGACATCCAGGTCGTGCTGCTCGATTTCGAGATGCCCGAGATGGGGGGCGCGGCCTTCGTGCGCGAGATCCGCCGCTTCGAGCCGGAGGCCAAGGTCCTTCTGATGAGCGGCTACACGGAGCGCAACGCGACCCAGCGCTTTGACGGCGGCGAGCTGGCCGGCTTTCTGCACAAGCCGTTTCGCCCGAACGAGCTGGTGCGCAAGGTCCGCGAAGTGATCGAGCGGGGCTGAGACCCTCGGGCGGGGCCGGAGGCGCGCGCGAGGGGGGCCGTTGAGGGGTCGATGGTAGAATCGAAGACGCTGGCGGCCGAGCGCGGCGAAGCCTCAAATCGCGAAATTCCCACCCCATTGCCGCATCCTCTGTCGTTTCTAAATCTTCTTGTTAAGTTCCCGTTCCTATAATCCGGGACGGATGCTCGGTTTTTATCCCTCCCCCCTCACTCGAACGCTTGCCGTGACCGATATCGTTCTCGAAAAGGCCCCGCTGCCTCGAGCGCCTCGCCCGGCCGTACCGCCGCGGGTGCTCGGACGCCTCGAGGGGGAGCCCGGTAGCCCGACGCTTCTCTGCCTGGGCAGCGTGCACGGCAACGAGCCTTCGGGCGTTCTTGCCCTGCGCCGCGTTCTGGCGGCTCTCGAGGCCGACCCCGCCGGAAGGGTGGGCGGCTTCGTGGCCCTGGCGGGGAACCGTCGGGCCATCGAGTCGGGCCGCCGCTTCGTGTCCTCGGACCTCAACAGGCACTGGCAGCTTGAGAGAGTGGAGCGACTGCGCGCCGCCTCTTTGGAGACCCTCGAAGGCGAGGACGCCGAGCTGCGGGAGCTGGACGCTCTGCTCCTCGAGCTGGCCGAGAGGTCGACCGGACCCAACTTCGCGGTCGACCTGCACACGACCTCGGGCGAGGGGGCGTGCTTTGTGGTGCTCGATGACTCCCTGGCCAACCGCGAGTTTGCCCTCGACGTGCCGGTGACCGTGGTGGTGGGGCTCGAGGAAGAGCTCTCCGGAACCGTCACCAGCCACATGGACAGCCTCGGCTTCCAGGTCTTCGGTTTCGAGGCGGGCCAGCACGACGACCCGTCGAGCGTCGACCGCGCCGCCGCGGCGGTGTGGATCGCCCTCGAGGCGAGCGGCGTGCTGGCCGTGGGCTCGAGGCCCGAGGTCGCGGCCGCCCGCGATTTGCTCGAGCGGGCGAGCGGCGATTTGCCGCACGTGGTGGAGGTGACCCACCGGCATCCGGTGCGCGACTGCGACGACTTCCGCATGCTCGGAGGCTTCGTCAACTTTCAACCCGTAGCCGAGAATCAGCTGCTGGCCCACGACTGCGACGGCGAGGTGCGCACGCCGCGCGGCGGCATGATTCTGATGCCCCTCTACCAGCGCCAGGGCGAGGACGGATTCTTCATCGTGCAGGTGGTCAAGCCGCTGTGGCTGGCCGTCTCCAAGGCGCTGCGCAATCTCGACGCCCAGCGCATCCTGCCGATTCTGCCCGGCGTGCGCCGCCATTCCGAGAGAGCCGACACCTTCGTGGTGGATCAGAAGACCGCGCGATTCCTCGCCCGCGAACTCTTCCATCTCCTCGGCTATCGGCGCACCGGCGAGCTGCAGGGGCGCTTTTTGATCATGACCCGCCGCCATCCCCATGGCTAGCGGCGGGC
>JBCCLG010000923.1:0-2543 GCA_039027015.1 Acidobacteriota bacterium
CGACCTCGAGAGCCCCGAGGACGCCTGCTTTCCGCTCATCGAGCCGGAGGGCTGGGCGCCGTAGCTGGCTAGGCCTGATCCGATCCAGCCGGCCCGACTAGGATAGGGCGATGCTGGGACCTCTCGACCCGCGCGCCCGGCGCGGGGCCCGCCGACCGGCGCTCGTCTCGATTCTGCTGGCGACCGCGGGTCTCGTGGCCTGCGCGCCCGCGGATCCGGAAGAGTCGGCGCCCGCGGCCGTCGCTCCGGAGCCCCGAGGCGCGCAGGGCGAAGCGGCGCGGGGAGCGCGGCCCGAAATCGTGGAGGCCCTGCGCGCCGACCTCGCGGCCGCCCGGCATCCGAGCGACGGCGCCGGCCGGGCCTTTTGGCTGGAGGGGTCGCCCTCGGTCGTCGCCGGCAGCTCGGCCCGATTCACCCTTCTCTTCGAGGCCGGACCCCTGGGGGTCGACGTCGGCGGCTCGGTTTTTCTGCAGATCTCGCCTTTCTGGGGCTGGTCAACGCCTCAAACCGAGCGTCCCGACCGGCCCGGCTACACCGAGGTGAGCACGTCCGCGGAGGGCGTGGATCTCGAAACCTGGACGGCCGATCAGCAGCTTTTGGCGGTGCGCATCTCGGGACGTCCCCTGCTCGCCGGCGAGCGGCTGCGCTTCGTCTACGGCGCCGGCCCGGCCCTGGCGCGGGTCGACACCTACGCCGAGCGCGACGAGCGCTTCTGGGTGGCGGTCGACGGCGACGGCGACGGCCTGCGCGGTCTGCTGCCCGCGGGCAGCACCCCGACCGTCGAGATCGTCGCCGGCCCGCCCGCTCGCCTGCTGGCTATCCTGCCTTCGACGGCGCGCCCCGGCCGCAAGGTTCGGCTCCACCTCTCCGTGCTCGACGCCGCCGGCAACGCCGGCGTAGCGGCGAGCGGCGAGATCGCCCTCAGGGCGCGGACCCTTTCGGGGGCGGAAGAGGCTGCGGGGTGGGCGGTGCCGGAGACGGTGGTCTTCGAGCCGCACCACGCCGGCGTTCGGGTGGTGGAGCTCGAGGCGCCCCGCGAGCCCGGGCCGGTGCGTCTCGAGGTCCGGGGCCTGGCGGGGCTGGCGGGGAGCGCGCTCTCCAATCCCATGCAGGTTGCCGAGCGCGGGAGAAGGGTGCTGTGGGCGGACCTTCAAACCCACTCGAATTTCTCGGACGGCACCGGCTTGCCCGAGGACCTCTACGCCTACGGCCGCGACGTCGCCGGGCTCGACGTCATGAGCGTCACCGACCACGACCATTGGGGCCTGCGCTTTTTAGACCGCTCCCCCGAGCTGTGGCAGCGGATTCAGGACACCACCCGCGGCCTCAGCGAGCCCGGCCGCTTCCTCGCCCTGCGCGGCTTCGAGTGGACGAGCTGGATCTACGGCCATCGCCACGTGCTGCTCTTTGACGAGCTACCGCAGCCCGTAGTCAGCTATCTCGACCCCGAGACCGATCACCCCGAGGAGCTGTGGCGCGCCCTCGAGGGCCGGCGGGCGATCACCGTGGCCCACCACTCGGCCGGCGGGCCGATCGCCATCGACTGGTCGATCCCGCCCGATTCGGCCCTCGAGCCGGTGACCGAGGTGGTCTCCGTACACGGCTCCTCGGAGGGACCGGACTCGCCCAAGGGGATCTATCGCCCGGTGGCCGGCAATTACGTGCGCGACGCCCTCAAGCGCGGCTATCGACTCGGCTTCATCGGCAGCACCGACGGCCACGACGGCCATCCGGGCCTCGGGCATCTGGCGGGGGCCGGCGTGGGCGGCCTGGCCGCGATCCTGGCCGAGGAGGCGACCGAAGAGGCGATCTACGAGGCGCTTCTCGAGCGGCGCACCTACGCCACCAGCGGCGAGCGCATCCTGCTGCGGGCGGTCTACGGCGGCTATTTGATGGGCGCCGAGGTGCCGCTGGCGCCGGGCGGCGGGGCGCGCCGCGACGCGGGGGATCCGGTGGCGGTCCCCGCGGTGCCGGCGGACCAGCTCTTGGTGCAGGTCTTGGCCCCCGGCGAGCTCGACCGCGTGGACCTGATCTCGAGCGGCGAAGCGCCCCGATCGGTGGTCTGCGACGGCCAGAGGCAGTGCACCTTCGCCCTCACCTACGAGGCTGTGGAGGGCGGCTTTCTCTACGTGCGAGCGGTGCAGCGCGACGGGCATTTCGCGGTCTCGAGCCCGTTCTTCTTCGGCGCGCCCTGAGCGGGCCGGTCGGCGGATCAGGCCAGGTCGAAGAGCCTGCCGAGGAGCAGCTCGAGCGGGAAGCGCTGCAGCCCGCCGCCCGCCACCGCCGACTCGTCGAAGCGCTCCACCTCGTCGGGCGCGACCCCGGGGCCCCACAGCAGGATCGGCACCGGATCGGCCGTGTGGTGGCCGGACTCCGAGGAGGTGGTGTGGTCCGAGGCCACGGCCACGCGCAGGGGCTCGCCGGTCTCCAAGCTGTCGGTGAACTCCGCGAGCTCGGCGCGATAACCGTCAACCACGGTCTCGGCGTCTGCCTCAACGTCGAAGATCCGGCCAAGGTTCATTAGGTCATTGTACATGTCCTCG
>JBCCLG010000924.1:0-2543 GCA_039027015.1 Acidobacteriota bacterium
CGTGCGCTCCTGCGCGCCGATCACGGTCGGTTCAAGCCTGCGCCTTTTCGAGCCCGAGCCTGTGCCCCTGCGCCGCCGCACCCCGATGCGCCCGGTCAACTTCCCGGCCAGCAACGATCAGCTGGACGACGCTCCGATCATTCTCTCGAGCATCGACAGCATCATCTCTTTCGGCGCGGGTTATCTGGTCTTCATCGACCAGGGCGAGAACCAGGACGTGCTGCCCGGTGACGTATTCACGATCTACCGCCGCGGCCGTCGCGGCTATCCGCCGATCGTTCTCGGCGAGCTGGGGATCCTCTCGGTGCGAGGCGAGACCGCCCTCGGCCGTATTTTGGAATCGCGGCACTCGGTGTTTATCGGCGATCCGGTGGTCATCAAATAGGCGAAGGCGGCCCTCCGGATCGAGGATGGGGGGCCGAGCGCAGAGGACAGCTGGACTTTGGGAGAAAGCCGCCGGTGGTCGGTGAGTCCAAGAGAGCGAAAGTGACCCGCCTTGAGAGCGGCGTACGCGCGGGTCTCCGAGAGGAGATGACGAGCATCGTCGAGGAGCTGGTGCGCCAGGGCATCACGCTGTCCCAGGCGCGCCGCGAATTTGAGCGACGGTTCATCGAGGCTTCGATCCGCTCCAGCGGCGGCAGCTTAGGGCGCGCCGCTCGCGCACTCGGCGTGCACCGCAACACCTTGCGCAACAAGATGGCCGATTTGGGCATCTGCCTCCAGGAGGTCCTCGCGGACGAGCGCGGCGCGCGGGGAGGCAGGAGCAGAACGGAATCCGCGGCCGATTCGCGCCACAATGGCAGATCCGAGGCCCCTCACGGGGCTACCGCCTCCGCGCAAAGACGCTGAGCCTTCGGTCTCGAAGACTTCTGCGAACGCCCCAAGACCCCTGAAGAACGAGGGTTTGTAGACCCGCGGACCCCTCTCGCCGCTGGCTGGAGGGCCGATGGCATGTGCCTTGCTCCGCTGGAGCCCGTCGCGTGCTCGGGCCCTCACCCACGAGATTTGAGACAGACACGGCCCTCATCGAACGAAGCATCGGCCGACCCAGCCGGGGATCTCCAAAGATCGAAAGCTTGATCCCCTCACGTTTCGCCACGAGCCACGAGACCTGATTTGAAGACCTGAGCGCGTCCCCGCGCTCCTACCCACGGCGATACCTAAATCTTCGCCTCCGGCAGTTCGCACCGACGGGCCCACCCATTCCCTTGCCCGCCACCCCCACCTCGAACCGCCGACCCTCACTTCCCCACACACATCTAGCCAGAGAGAGGTCCGATCATGTCGATTCGGCCCAGCCGCCTGCGCAGCTATGGACAGCTTCGCCTTCCGCGGCCCCATCCTTTGCCCACCCTCGCCGCCCTATGCGGAGCCCTGCTCTTCTCCGCCCCCTCGGGCTCCAGCCACCAGGCCCCGGAAATCGATGCCCTCGGCTCCTCCGAAATCGCCCTGCTCGAGGAGCTCGGCGAATGGATCGTCGAGGACCCCAAGGACGTGCGAGGCGTCATTCGCCAGCGGCCCACCAGCTTTGAAGTGTTTCGCAGCTACCACGAGCCGCAGCTGCGGAACTCCATTCTCGAGGAGATTCCTTTCGGCGCCCTGATCACCCGCACCGCCGAGCGTCACGGGCTCGACCCGCTCCTCGTGGCGTCGATCGTCGAGACCGAGTCGAGCTTCAACCCCCACGCCATCTCCCATCGAGGGGCCGTGGGGCTTATGCAGGTGCTGCCGAGCACCGCCGAAAGTCACCCGGAGGCCCTGCTGGAGCCCTCTCTCAACCTGGAGTCCGGGGCGCGCTACCTGCGCTACCTGCTCCAGCGCTATGGAGGCGACCTGGAGCTGGCCCTCGCCGCGTATAACGCTGGCCCCACCAACGTGCGGCGATACGGCGGCGTGCCGCCCTTCCGGGAAACGCGTCAATACGTCGAAAAAGTCCTCAACCGGTACTTTGCTCACCATCAGGACGTGTGGCAAACGACCGCGACCGGTGAACTCCTCGCCGCGGCCCACGGTGAAGGTCCGGCTCTGGGCGGGGCCGCCGGCTGACGCCCCGCCCTCCTCTCATCTCGCCCGCGGGTCGAAGATCTCGACAGCGGGCGCTTTAGCTGCCGGTCGAGTCTTCCGACTTGGTGCTCTCGGCCTCCGGCAGGGAGTCACCGTTGTTCTTGAGGCCGCGCTTGAAGTTGCTGATGCCTTCGCCGAGACCTCGGCCTAGCTGGGGCAGCCGAGACGAGCAGAAGAGCACGACGATGATCAGAAAGATGATGATCAGCTCGGGAACGCCGAGTCCGGGCATGGCTCTTTCTCCTTGCGGATAGGGTGGTGGGATCTGGCTTTGGCCCGCTTCTATGGATGAGTGGACGATCGGGAAGAGGCCTGGAAGCCAAATTGCAGCTTAGCAGATCCACCGGCGCGACCCCGGATGGAGTAACCGGGCGAAAGAGCCAATATGCCACCCATGCCGGCCAATCTGGCACTTTTGAGCCCGCTCCCCTCCCTCTTCGTTTGACACCCCAAGAACCGACGAGTAGCCTCGAAACAGC
>JBCCLG010000925.1:0-2542 GCA_039027015.1 Acidobacteriota bacterium
ATCGGAAGACAAAGTTTTGAAAATGCCAGACTAAAAAGTCGAATCTCACAAGACGGAGCCCGGATTCTAGACTCAAGGCAGGGAGGTCGAGGCTTGAATCAGCGGCTCGATCGGGCGCCACGCGGAGGGTCAGGACGATCCATCGCCAGCGGCGCAGACCCTGAAATCCTTCGGCGTGAGGGCGCCAAGCGGCGCGGAGCATAGCATACGGCCGAGCCTCGGCTCGGCCGGGAGCTTCCGGTATGCTGCCGGCCCGCCGACCCCTTCACCGCATTGACACGCCTTGACTTCATGACACGCCAGACCTCTCACGCGACCTACGACGAGGCCTTCCTGAAGGCCATCCCCAAGACGGACCTGCACCTTCATCTCGACGGCTCGCTGCGCCTGGGAACCTTGATCGAGCTGGCTCGCGAGCGCGAGATCACCCTTCCCTCCTACACCCCTGAGGGCCTGCTCGAGCTGGTGTTCAAGGAGAGCTACCGGGATCTGCCCGACTATCTCCACGGCTTCGCCTATACCTGCGCCGTGCTGCGCGACGAGGAGGCCTTAGAGCGGGTCGCCTTCGAGCTGGCCGAAGACTGCCTGGCCGAGGGCGTGTCCTACATCGAGGTGCGCTTCGCCCCCCAGCTGCACGTGGGCGATGACCTCGACCTCGTGCAGGTCATCGCCGCCGTCGACCGCGGCCTCGACCGCGCGCGCCGCGAGCACGAGGCCAGCGAGGCGGTCAGGAGCGGGGGCGCGCTGCCCTTTCGCTACGGCATCATCACCTGCGCCATGCGCATGTTCACCCAGGGCTTCGCTCCCTACTTCGCGCGCCTTCTCTCGGTGCTCGATCAGTGGCCGAGCCACCAGGTTTACGGCGTCGCCTCCACCTCCCTGGCGCGCTCGGTGGTCGAGGCCCGCGACCGCCACGGCCTGCCCATCGTGGGCTTTGATTTGGCCGGCGCCGAGCACGGCAACCCGGCTTCGGCTCACGAAGACGCCTTCGTATACGCCAAGCGCAACTTCTTGAAGACCACGGTCCACGCCGGCGAAGCCTACGGCCCGGAGAGCATCTTCCAGGCGATCACCAGGCTCAACGCCGATCGCATCGGCCACGGCACTCACCTCTTCGCCAAAGAGCAGGTCGACTCGCCGGATCCCGAACGGTACGTGCGCCAGCTGGCCGAGTACGTGGCGGATCGCCGCATCACCCTCGAGGTGTGCATCACCTCCAATATGCAGACCATGCCGACCCTGCGCCAGGTCGAGGACCACCCGTTCGGCCGCATGGTGCGCGAGCGCCTCTCGGTCACCCTCTGCACCGACAACCGGCTGGTTTCCCGCACCTCGGTGACCGGGGAGATCCAGCAGGCCTGCGAGGCCTTCGATCTCACGCCCCGCGAGCTGCGGGCGATCGTCATCCACGGCTTCAAGCGCAGCTTCTTCGCCGGCGGCTACGGCGAAAAGCGCGGCTACGTGCGCCGCGCCATCGACACCTACGACCGCGTCGCCAAGAGCTTCGGCTACGAAGAAGGGGCCACGGGCCCGCGCGGCGACTGAACGAGCAGAGCAAGACCATGACCGAACCCGCACCGGCCCAAGAAGCCCAGGCTCCCGCGGCCCCGCAGACCGAAGAACCCGGCGACGAGCCGCGATATCGCTCCCAGGAGCGCCCCGCGGGTCCCCTCGTCGGCCGCCAGCGCCGCCACCTCCGGGGCCTGGCCCACGCCATGAAGCCCCTCGCCATGGTGGGCAAGAACGGCGTCACCGACGCCTTTCTCGCCGACCTCGACCACACCCTCCGCCACCACGAGCTGGTCAAGGTCAAATTCCTCGACTTCAAGGAGGAGAAGAAGGCCCTGGGCGAGCTGATCGCCGACCGCCTCGGCTGCGCCATCGCCGGGCGAGTCGGCCACCACGTGCTCCTCTACCGCCCGGCGAGCGATCCCGAGGACCGCCAGATCCGGCTGCCGGGCTGACGCGCGGCGCCGCTCCTACGATGCTCTCCCCGACCCTCCTCGCGCGCTTCGACAGCCGAATTCGGCGCTGCGCCACGCTCCTGCCGCCCTTGGCGACGGTGGCCCTCTACTCCGGCGGCCGGCAGTTTTTCCTCGATCGATTCGCCGCTTCGCCGCCGCGCCGGCCGGTGACGCCCCCCGCGGCGCTGGCCTGCAGCCCGTGGGGCCTCGAGTTTCGCAGCCCGCTGCTCAACGCCGCGGGCATGTTCAAAAAGGGCGAGGGATACGAGGTCACCGCCGCCCAGGGCGCCGGCGCCTATCTGGCCGGCACCACCACACGCACGCCGCGGAAAGGCAATCTCAAGAACGGCATCCGGGCGCCCTTCGCCCCCTACCCGCGCTCGGGAGCCGCCTCCAACTGGCTCGGTTTGCCCAACCCCGGGCATCGCGCCGTGGCCGCCAGGATGGCTAAGCTCGAGCCCATCCCAGGCTTTCCTCGCGGCGCCAGCCTGGCGGTGGACTCCGGTCCGCGGGCCGAGAACGTGCTCGAAGGCCTGATCGAGGGACTCGAGGCTTACCACGA
Organism: Acidobacteriota bacterium; assembly: GCA_039027015.1. GTDB lineage: Bacteria > Acidobacteriota > Thermoanaerobaculia > Multivoradales > J023 > JAUIJL01. The sequence continues at coordinate 2,527 of JBCCLG010000925.1, forward strand.
GGCGGGCGTCGACTTC
>JBCCLG010000926.1:0-2542 GCA_039027015.1 Acidobacteriota bacterium
TGCCGGCTCTGCCTGCCCGATCGTCCCTCGGCTCTCGAGGAGATCGACGGCTCGGCCATGATCCGTGAAGTCCACGTGTACGGCGCGGTGGTTGGCTTTACCGGTGACGACGCTTCCGAGGGACAGGGGCGCTCCCAGCATAGAGGTCACGGCAGGCGGCTCGTGGAGGAGGCGGCGCGGCGCGCCGCGGAGGCCGGATTTTCGTCGCTGGCGGTGATCTCTGCCATCGGCACCCGCGACTACTACCGGCGACTCGGATTCGAGGACGGCGTGCTCTACCAGCATCGCGACCTTCGAGCGTGAGTTGAGCGGACCTCGGCCGATGACATAATCTGCGGCCGTTCCAGCGATCTACTTCCTGCCCTGGAATTGCCCACCCCCAGGCGGCGGCCGAGACCGCCGCCACAAGGCCGGCACGCCGCGCCGGCCTCGTCAGGAAGCGAGGAGTCAAAGTGCGTAGAGCCGCCGTTTATGGCTGGGGCGTCGTCGCCCCCAAATCCCCTGACATCGAGGCGTTCGCCCGCAATCTGGAGTCCTCGGATAATTGGCTCGAGCCCTTTCACGGCTTCGGGCCCGATAATTTTCTGGTCGGCAAACCCGCCTTCGACTTCTCGGCCTACGAGCCCTGGATCGTCGAGCGCTTCAAGCCCAACCGCTTCTCGCAGCTGTCGAGCAAGATGGGGCTGCCGATTCAGTACGCCATCGGCAGCTTTCTTCAGGCCCTGGGTCAGAACGAGGGCATGGAGGAAGAGCTTCAGCGTCTCGGGCAGCGGGCCCACATCTGCGTGGGTACCGGACTCGGAGATCTCGAGGTCCAGAGCCAGCAGGCCCTCGCCCTGGCGCGCGCCCAGCGCCGGTGGGATCACTTTTGGTCGCTGCCCGAGCGCAATAGCGCCCGCCGAGCCTTCGAGGCCGGCGACGTCCTCGAGCCCGGCGACCTCCACGGTGCGCCGCCGGTTGACAGCGAGGCGGTGCCGCCGCGGCCCGACGGGGCGACGGCCGTTGAGCGTGACGAGCTCGAGAACGCCTGGTGGGGCTATTGGGCGGCGCACAGCCCCGAGCTTCATCAATATCTGGCGGAGCAGCGAGAGGTTGAGACCGTCGCGGTTGAGGGCGACGTGGAGTCCGGCAAAATCTCGGCGATGAAAGATAAGCAGCGGCGCCTGCGGCGCCTGCAGCGTAGCTGGGGGGCGCCCGAGCCGCCGTGGCTGGCGGTCTCGCCCAACCTGCTGTGGAATATCGACAACATCGCGGCTTCCCAAATCTCCATGCTCGGCCAGATCACCGGCGCCACCTTCGCCGTCGGCGCCGCCTGCGCGACCTTCGGCGTGATCCTCAAGCTGGCCCTCGACGCCATCCGCCGCGACGAGGCCGACGCCGTGGTGATCGGCGCCACCGACCCACCGCCGCACGCCCTGACCGTCGGCGGCTTCTACGCCGCGCGGGTGATCTCCGCCGACGCCAGGCTCTCAAAGCCCCTGACTCAGCTGCGGGGCACCCACGTGGCCGGCGGCTCGGTGGTTTGGATCGTCGGCGCGCGAGATTATTTTGAGCCTCGAGGCTTTAAACCCCTCGGGCTGGAGCCGGTCTCCGTGGCGGTGACCTCCGATGCCGATCACATCATCACGCCCTCCCAGGAAGGTCCCACGGCGGCCATTCAGACGGCGCTCGCCGAGGCGCGCCGGGGTGCCGCCGAACCGGCCGCGTCCGAGGCCGGAGAAGCGGCCGCCGGCACCATCGCCTCCTGGGATCTTCACGCGACGGCAACGCCGGGGGACTACAACGAGGTCGAGATGGTGCGCAGCCTGCTGCCCGAAAGCGTGCTGATGACGGCGCGCAAAGGAACCTTCGGCCACGGCATGTCGGCCGGCGGCGGCTGGGAGCTGACGGCCCAATACCTCGGCTATGAGCGAGGCGAGCTCTTTCCCACCCCGCTTCAGAAGGAGGAGCTGAACGGGGAGATCGGCGGCCTGCACGGACGCTTCGTCTACGATTCTTCCTGCGCGCCTTCGCCGGGCGACGCCGGAAAACTCTCGATGGGGGTCGGAGGAGTCAACGCCTGCGTGATCTCGCGTCCGCTGGCGGAGCTTCCCGAAGACGATTGAGCAGCCGCGGGCCCGAGCGCTCGGACGTCCTCCTCGAGATTCCCGAGGAGTCGGCCCGCCTGACGGTTCTGGCGCGGGCGCTCGACGAGGTCGACGCCGCGGGCGATCTTCTGCCCCTCGAAGAACGCCTCGAGATCACCCGGGACGCCGCGGCGGGCGCTTCCGGGCGGGGAATCGAAGCGAGCTGGCTGCCCGAGAGGGCGAAGCTCGTCGTCGACGCGCTTCTCGAGCGGCGTCCGGGCCTCCGGCCCTCGGCCGCAGCCTGGTCTCTCGGACCCGCGGCCGCGGGCGTTTTGGCCCTGGCGTTCGCCCTGGGCGCCGGCGCCAACGCCCTCGGCCCTGAGAGGGGCATCAGCATCGTGGCGCCGCCTCTCCTGGGCCTGATTCTGTGGAACGTCGGCGTCTTTGCGCTCCGCGCGGGCCGCGAGGAGCGCAAA
>JBCCLG010000927.1:0-2542 GCA_039027015.1 Acidobacteriota bacterium
GCGCTCGACCCCGCGAACTACCGGGTGATCGCCAGCGGCCCCGACCAGGACATCGACACCCTGGACTGCGGCGGCCTCGAGGGCGACGACCTCCTGCTGACCCCGGCCTCGGTCGCCTTTGGAGCCCTCCCGGCGAACGGCGAGGCCCCGGGCGCTGGAGGCGACGGCGACGGCGGGGACGACAGGGTGATCGTGCAGCTGCCGGCGCTCCTGGAGGACGGCCTCTACCGGATCCTGGTCTGCGATTCGCTGGAGGATCCCTCGGGCAACGCCCTCGAAGACACCTTCGAGGCCTCCTTCCGGGTGAGCGAGCGCACTCTCTTTGCCAACGGCTCCTTCGACTGCGATCTCGAGCCTTGGGTGAGGGAGAGCGTGCTGTCGGCGTCCCTTGCGGGCGTCGGCGAGGGCTTCGCCTACAGCCCGGAAGACGTCGACGGCTCGAGCCTCTCCGGCTCGCTGGCGGTCACCACCTCGGCGGGCAGCACCCGCTTCGCCCTGGGGCAATGCCTCGATCAGGCCAGCTCCCGCTACGACCTGGCGGCCCGGGTGAGGGTCGAGGGCCTCTCGGGCGTGGAGGTGGCGGCGGAGCTGCGCTGCGATCTCTTCGCCGAGCCCGGCTGCGCGGGTGAGAGCGTGGGCGAGAGCGCGAGCGTCGTCACCCTGACCCCCACCGGCGGCGAGTGGCGGCTCCTCGAGCTGTCGGCGGAGGGCGGCCGGTCGGCGGCGTGCGGGCTCGATCTGGAGCGGGTCTCCGGGTCTGATTTCGAGGCCTTCGTCGATCGGCTCGAGGCGCGCACCTCGCTACTGATCGACGGCTTCGAGGCGGGCGATACCCGGGAGTGGGCGCTCACCGTGCCCTGAGGCGTCCGGCAGCGGCCTTATACTCGGCGTCACGATGGTGGCGCCGAGTGTCGATTTCACCGGTCTCCTGGTCGCCTGGAAAAGCGGCGATCGGGCGGCCCTCGAAAGGCTGACCGAGCTGGCCTATGCGGAGCTCCATAAGCTGGCTTCGGCTCGTCTGCGCGGCGAGCGGAGCCGCTCCGCGGCCCTTCAGCCGACGGAGCTGGTCAATGAGATGTACCTGCGCCTCCTCTCGAGCGAGATCTCGTGGGTCGATCGAGCGCACTTCTACCGGCTGGCGGCCTCCACCATGCGGCGGGTCCTGGTCGACCAGGCGCGCTCGCGAGGGCGTCAGAAGCGCGGGGAGGACGCCCTGAAGATCACCCTCCAAGACTGGCACCAAAACGCCGCCGAGAGTCCCTCGACGGACGCCGTCGATCTCCTGGCGCTCGACCAGGCCCTGGCGGCGCTGCAGCGTCTCGACGCAGAGCAGGCCGAGATTCTGGAACTCTACTTTTTTAGCGGCCTGACCCTCGACGAGATCTCGCGGGTCACCGGCCGGCCGCGCACCACGCTCTACCGCCTGGTGCGCTCGGGTCAGGCCTGGCTGCACAGGCGACTGCGAACCGGGCCCGGCGGCTCGGGAGAGGCGGGTGAATCATGAGTGATGAAGCCGGGCGCTGGCGCGCCGTGCGGGCGATTTTTGACCGCGCCTCCGAGATGACCGCAGGCGCGCCGCGGGAGGCCTACCTCGCCGAGGCCGGCGGCGAGGACGACGCCCTGCGCCGCGAGGTCGAGCCCCTGCTGCGGGCGGACCTCGAGATGGCCGAGGGCCTTTGGCCGGGAGTTGCCGCGGCGGCCGCCGAGGCCATGAGCCCGACCGAACCCGCCGGCCCCAGGGCGCGAGCCGCGGCGGCCGAAAAAAAGGCCGAGCCCGAGGACGATGGGCACACCGCGCGCCGCCTCGGACCCTACCGCCTCGAGGGCGAGCTGGGCCGCGGCGGCATGGGCGTGGTCTACGCCGCGGTGCGCGACGACGGCGAGTACGAGCAGCGGGTCGCCATCAAGGTGATGTCGCGCCTGGTGGGCCTCGGTTCCGCCGCCGAGCGCTTCCGCACCGAGCGCCAGATCCTGGCCGATCTCGAGCATCCCGGGATCGCCCGTCTGTTCGACGGCGGCACCACCGAGGAGGGCGCGCCCTACCTCGTGATGGAGCGCATCGAGGGCGAAACGATCGACGCCTGGTGCCGGGCCCGGGGCGCGAGCCTCGAGCAGCGCCTGCGCCTGGTTCTCGAGGTGTGCCGCGCGGTGTCCCCACGCCCATCAGCGGCTGGTGGTGCACCGCGACCTCAAGCCGGCCAACATCCTGATCACCGCCGAGGGCAAGCCAAAGCTGCTCGACTTCGGCATCGCCAAGATTCTCGAGGCGGACCCGGCCGACGCCCTCACCCGCACCGGCTCGGTGCCCCTGACCCCGCGCTACGCCAGCCCCGAGCAGGTGAGCGCGGCGGCGGACTCGATCACCGTCGCCACCGACGTCTACAGCCTGGGGATCGTGCTCTACGAGCTGCTCTCCGGGGTTTCGCCCTACGGCGAGGCCAGCCACCGCTCGCCGGCGGCCCTGGCGCGGGCGATCTCCGAGCTCGATCCCCCGCGCCTGAGCGTGGCGGCGAGCGGCAGCCTGCGGGCGCCCGTGCCCGCC
>JBCCLG010000928.1:0-2542 GCA_039027015.1 Acidobacteriota bacterium
GTCCTGCCCGAGCTGCTCGCGGGCGTAGCAGCGCCAGAAGCTGGCGTCGTCCGCCCACTCGCTTCTAGGGGCGCTGCGCACGAGATCGTCAAAGGCGTTGACGGCGTCCCGCCAATTTTCGTCGAGCACCAGGTTGTAGCCGGCCCTGTAGGCCTTGGAAGCGGCGGCGCTCTCGCTTTCTTGGGCGACGCCAGGCGCCGCGAGCAGGAGGGTCAGGGAGGCGCCTAGGAGAGCGCGATGTGGTCGTCTCAGCAGCATCAGAGGGTCCTTTCTTCAAGGTCGCGGGCGGATGAAGGCTGGGGCCGGCGCAGGGGCGGGAGACGTCAGAGGCGTCTGATCTCTTCCACGCTCAGCTGGAAGAGGAGGGCGCGCTTCTCCATGGTGGCCTGCACCATCGCGAGCCCGCGCTGATATTCGAGGGAGCTGAGGTTTGAAAGCTGCAGAAAGAGCGTGCCGATCTCTGCGGTGAGCTGGGCCTGGCGGCTCCTGCCGTCGGCCTCAAGCCGGGCGGCGAGGGACTCTCCCTCCTGGGCCAGGCGCGACGCCGCCCGGCGCTCGAGGGCGGCGTCCAGGCCGGCGGCCGCCGCGCCGCCGTCAGGCGCGGCCGGTACGCTCCGGTTCGCCACCGCGAGAAGAAGAGGCGTCGACCTCTCGAGGTAGCGAGCGAATTCCTCATCGAGGTCCGCCCGCTCCGCGCTCGCCAGCTGCGCCGAGCCCGACGGGTCCGTGCCGCGGGCGATGGTCGGCGCCTGCTGGGGCCGCAGCAGGAGGCCGACCCCTACGCCGACCGCGAAGAGAGCCGCCGCGAGAAGAGCGACGGTCGCCGGGCGCAGGGTGAACCAAGGGTGGCGCTCGGGAGCGTCGAGGCGCGGCGCGAGCCGGCTCCACAGATCGACCTCCGCGGACTGAAGCTCCTCGGCAGCCGCCGCCATCCGCCGCGAGACCGCGCGCAGCTCGGCGAGTTCCCGGCGGCAGCCGGCGCAGCGCTCCAGGTGCCGGTCCAGCTCCTGGCGCCTCGCGCCGGAAATCTCTTCATAGACCGCCTCCACCAGGTGACTGCGCCAGGCGCGGCAGCACGGGGCCGTTCGGGAGGTTTGGGCTGCGCGGCTCATGGGGACGCCTCCTCGAGGCCGGCATCGGCGGGCGCCAGCTCTTTTTGCAGTTTGCGCAGGGCCCGGAAAAGCAGGTTCTTGACCGTGCCTTCGGCGCGTCCCGTGATTTCGGCAGTCTGCCGAATCGAGAGTTGATTCATCTGGCGGAGCACGAAGGTGTCGCGCTCGGCGGGGCTCAAGGCGGCCAGGGCCCGGGTGATCTCGCGCCGCAGCTCGCCCGAGCGGGTCGATCGCTCGGGGTCGGCTTCGGGTCGCTCGTCGACCCATCGAGATTCGGGCTCCGCCACCAGGCCCAAAGACTGCTGGAGCTTCATAAACCGCCCCTTTCGCTGGTGATCGCGGCATGCGTTGAGAGTCACTCGATAGAGCCAGGTACCCAAGCCCGAGTCGCCTCGGAAGCGCGACAGGCTGCGGTAGGCGCGCAGAAAAACCTCCTGCGCCACATCTTCTGCGTCGCTCGGCTGTCTCAGAAGGCCGAGGGCCAGGCGGTAGACCCCGCTTTGGTGGGCCTCCACCAGACGGCGAAACGCGTCGCGGTCGCCGCGCTGGGCCCGCTCCAAAAGCTCCGATTCCGAGGGGCTTTGAGGGGCCGAGTTCGGCGAGGGGTGCCGGGCCGTTTCAGGGTCTCCTGCGCTCATCTCGTCCTTTCGACGGGAGTCGCCGGAGAAAGGTTTGCGCCGTTTTCCTTGGAGGCTCAAGGTCCGGTCCGATGGAGGTCGTCTTCGTGCATCTGCACGCGGAGGCCCGGGCGAAAAGTGGAATAGTTCAGCCTATTAGAACTTTATGAACCTGTTCAGACCGGAGAATTTTCAAGATGAAAAGAGCAAAAGCTCTATTTATTCCCCTGGCCCTGCTGGTCGCTTTTCTTGCGGCCGGCGCCGCGAGCGCCACGACGCCTCCCTTTACCAACACCACCGTAGTCAACGGCAATCTATCGCCCGCGGCCAACGGCGCGGCCCTGCTGGCCGCGGTGGCCGGCGCAACCCCGCCCGCCCTGGTCAAGGTGGAGCCGGGCTTCTATGACCTGGGCAACGGTACCCTCGTCATGCGCGATCTCGTCGATGTCGAAGGCTCGGGTCGCGACGTCACGTTTATCGAATCTTCGGCCGGCCTGCCGAATTCGAACAGCGCCGTCGTCGTGCCCGCGAACGCCACCGCGGAGCTGCGGGAGCTGACGGTGCGTAATACATCAGACGCTTCAGGCGTCGGCGTTCTCATTCAGTCGAGCCGCTTCCTGCTGACCGAGGTCAACGTCGAGTCGGGCGTCTCCGGTCAATTCATCGGGGTCTCGGTCTTCGACTCGAGTCCGCGCATCAACGAGGTCTTTGTGCGCGGCGGCTCCGGCAGCGGCGCTACAGGCTTCAGGTTCAGCAGCAGCGGCGCGGTGGTCACCGACTCCTTCGCGTTCGTGAGCGCTCAGGGTCAGTCCA
>JBCCLG010000929.1:0-2538 GCA_039027015.1 Acidobacteriota bacterium
GTCGAGATCGGCGTACCGCCGCTCGAGCGCCGGCTGCGCATGGCCGCTCGGCTCGCCGAGCGCGGCTGGCCGATCGGCCTGCGTTTTGACCCCCTGGTGTGGCAGCCCGGCTGCCTGGAGCTTTATCGCGATCTCTTCGCGCGCGTTTTTGCCGCGATTCCTCGCGGCAGCGTCCACTCGGTGAGTCTCGGCACCTTCAGGCTGCCCGCGGCCTTCCACAAGAAGCTCGAGAAGCTGCACCCCGACGCGCCTTTGGTCCAGGCCGGGCCGTTCGAGAACTACGGCGGCATGGTGTCCTACCGCCGCGATCTCGAGCGGCGCCTGGTGGAGACCTGCACCGCCGAGCTTCTGCGCTACATCCCCGAGGAGATTTTCTTTCCCTGCCCGCTGCCCGCCCTGGAGACGGATCCCGCGCTGGAGTCGGTCCGGCCGACGGGGGCGTCTCCGGGCTGACCGGGCTCGCGGCGGCTCAGTTGCCGTCGGCGTCGGGAATACGGACCGACTTGCCGTTGTGCTCCGGCCCCAGCCCGAGGATGAAGGGCGCCGCCACGTCGATCCAGGCGCCGGTATCCCAATGCTCGGAGGCGCCGTCGCCAAACGCGGTGTTGAGCATGTCGGTGTTGATGATTCCCGGGGACAGGGGAATCGCGGAGACGCCTTCCGGCAGCTCCTGGGCGAGGGATCCGGTCATGCCCTCGATGGCGAACTTCGTGGCGCAGTAGGGGCCGACGTTGGGTGCGCTGAACTGCCCCCAGCCGGAGCTGAGGTTGCAGATCACCCCCGAGCCCCTCTCGACCATCGCGGGCACGAAGTGGCGCAGCACGTTGACCACGCCCTTGATGTTGACGTCGATCACCAGGGAAAACTCGTCGGCCGGCACCTTCCACAGCGGCGCCGGATCGTTGATCAGCGCCGCGTTGTTGAGCAGCAGGTCAGGGGCGCCGACCGAGGCGATCACGTCCTTCGCCCAGGCGGCCACGGCAGCGTCGTCGACCACGTCGACCGCGGTGAAGTGGTGGCCCTCGCCGAGCTGCTGCCGCAGCTCCTCGAGAGGGCCCTGGCTGCGCCCGCAGCCGACGAGGGTGTGGCCTTCCGAGGCGTAGCGCTCGGCCAGCGCGCGGCCGAGGCCGCGGGTCACGCCGGTGATCAAAACGGTGCGGGATGAAGTCACGGGAGTACCTCTCTAGGGATTGAAGCGATGTTTATAGCGTCGAAACAAAGATCCGAGATGTTCTGAGCGGGCTCAGGCGGCGGCCTGCCAGGGCAGTCGATCGAGGTCGACGTTGCCGCCCGAAATCACCACGCCAACGCGCGTGCCCGCGACCTCGAAGCCGGCCTTTTCCAGCAGGCCCTCGAGCAGGACGGCGACGGCGACTGCGGCCGAGGGCTCGATCACCATTTTTAGCCGCTCCCACACGACGCGCATGGCGCGCAGAGTCTGCGAATCCTCGACGGTCAGAACCGCCGCGGCGTGCTCCCTGAGGATGCCGAAGGTGAGCTCGGAAAGCGAGGCGCGCAGCCCGTCGGCGACGGTGTCTGGACCCGGCGGCGGCATCGGCTGGAGGCTGCCCGCGGCGAAAGACGCCGCGGCGTCGGCGGCGCCGGCGGGCTCGCAGGCGATCACTCGGGTGCCCGGCGAGAAGTGACGGGCCGCCAAGCAGCTCCCGCCGACCAGGCCGCCGCCGCCCACCGGCACCAGCAGATAGTCGAGCTTCGGCACCTGCTGCCACAGCTCTTGGGCGACCGTCGACTGGCCGGCGACGATGCGGGGATCGTCGTACGGGTGGATGAAAACGGAGCCCGTCTCGCGAGTCACCCGATCGGCGGTCTCCTGGCGCGCCTCCTGGGTGGGCGCGCACGGGATCACGTCGCCGCCATAGGTGGCCACCGCGGCTCGCTTGACCGCCTGCGCGCCCTCGGGCACCACGACCCGGGCCGGGGCGCCGAAGAGGCGGGCGGCGAGAGCCACCGCCTGGCCGTGGTTGCCGGAGGAGTGGGTGACCAGCCCGCGCTGGCGCTCCTCGGGCTCGAGGCTCGCGATGGCGTTGTAGGCGCCTCGGAATTTAAAGGCTCCGACCCGCTGGAGATTCTCGCACTTGAGATAAACCCGCGCGCCGGTGCGCTCGTCGAGGGTGGTCGACGTGAGCACCGGCGTGACGTGAGCCAGCCCGCGCAGCCTGTCGGCGGCGGCCAGGAGATCCTGGCGGCCCGGGGGGATCATCGCTGAAAGATCTCCTGCACCGGGAGCGTCTCCACCGACGCGATGTTGAGCGGGTGGGTCGCGATGACCTTGTCTTCCTCGAGAATTTCCGCCGCTTTAGGCGAGGGGTACTCGATGGTGCTGGGAGCCTCCGACTCGAGGGCCTTCTGCAGACCCGCGGCGTCGCCGGTCACGATGGCGATCGTCATATCCGCGAGCTGGAGGTGTTTCTTGAGCGCCGCGTTCACGTCCTCGAGCGTGATCTGATCGAGCACGTCGCCGAATTGCGCCAGGTGCCCTGGATCGGCGATGCCGTAAAAGGCGTCGTCGATGCGGTA
>JBCCLG010000930.1:0-2528 GCA_039027015.1 Acidobacteriota bacterium
GAACCTCGGTCATCTTGCCGACCAGGGGATAGTTGACGCCCAGGGACTGGGCGCGCAGGGCCGCCAGCTTGCGAGCCTGAATCAAGGCGTGGACAAAGAGACCGGCGGCGCCCAGGAGAATCACGCCCAGAACCTGCGGCGACACCGTGGCGATCACGATACCGATTACCAGGATGGTGATCAGCAGCTGGCCACCGCGTACCAGAGTGCCGGTGAACTGACCGGTGATCGCCATGGCGTCAATGATGCGCTGGAAGAGGTTGGTGCGCTGGCGGAAGGCGATGAAGTCCTCCACCGAAAGGTTAAGGATCTTGCGGTAATAGCGCAGCACCAGATCTTCGTTGAGCTTGGTGGCAACCCGCGTGTTGATCCTTTGAACGCCGTAGGACGCGCCGACTTCGGCGAGCATGATCAGGAAGAAGCCCCCGAGCGCCAGGAGGACCAGATTGACGTTTTGGCCCATCATGGCGTCCTGCACCACGCGGAAGACCACGGGAATGAAGTAGGCCACGATCGCCCCGAAGATGGCGAAGACCGCGGCGACGGCCAGGTAGTTTTTGAAGGGCGAGTAGAGTCTCGAGAAGCGCCGGAGGTGATCCCAGCGGATGGTCTTCTCGTCTTTCGTATTCAACCACTCGTTGTTGCGGATCCAGCTCATCGCTCTATTCCTCGTGACGTTTCTTGCATTTCGGTTCGGTGAGAAGAGTACCGGCGGCTCTATGCTGCTGATATCCGAGGCTTCCCCTCGGACCTCAGGGTTAACCCGGATGACCGTTCCGGGAGCCATAGAACGCTCCATCCGCGGGCCTCGCGGCCGCCTCTGGGACCTCCCGGTCCCCGCTTCTGTCGGGGTATTAAGGAAAAGATTTATGCGATCTCCCGGAAGCTCCGGGAAGACCCTGTAGAAATATTTCGAAGATCCGGGTTTCTACGGATGGTGGTCTTTGTTTCAGTTTTTTAGATTACACGTGTTCGAAGCGATCAACCCACTGCCAACCAACTTCTTCAACTCTCTGGAAACGAGAATGAAAAGAATAGCCAAAAAACAGCGCGGCGAAGCAGCGTGCTCCGGAGTCGGCGCGTTGGGCTGGGTGGGCTCTCGGGACTCGATAGCTTCCTACGCCTCCAATCTGCGGGTGACGATTCGCGGCTTGCAACAAAGCGCGACCGCCTAGGAGACGGTCGCACTCAAACAACTGCCTTGCTAAGGACTAGGAAATAAAAATGAAGAACCTTTCGATCGACCTGACCGACCTCGAGATCACCGACGTTAACGTGCTGGCCCAGGACGGCAAGGGTATGCCTGAGTTCGCCGCCTCCTGCTGCTGGATTTGCTTCTGCGGCGACTGCTCCTGCGCTGACGAGGAAGTTCTCGAGATCGCTGAGTAAAGCGGATTTATTTGAAGGCAGAGCGGCCCCTGCGCTCTGCCTCGGCCTTGATTTTTTAGATTTGAAAATACCCTCTGGAACGAATCGAAAAAATGCGGCGACCGCTCGCGCAGTGAGCGGTTAAAGCCCCTCTCGGAGAACCGATTTTTCGTAGGGGGGTGGAGGCGCTCCGAATCGCTAGGCCAGGTCAAGGTCTCTCCCCTGGGGCCTGGAGCGCCCCTCCCCCGACGACTTCTCCCGCCCCGACCAGAAAAGATCATCGGCCCTACCAGGTCACGAGCTTCAGGCCAGGAGCAAAGATGCTTGCGCACCTTCGATATGAACCGACGCCGCACCGGCTGCTCGCCGTCAGGCACGCCGGAGCCCCCTGCGACGGTCGCCATACCCTCCGAAACCAGCCTTTCGAAAGATGTTTGGAGGAGCGCGCGCGTCTGGCGGAGGCACTCGAAGAGATGCGGCAGCCGCTGGTCGACCAGCTCTTTGCCCTCGTGCCCACTCTCGAAGAGCGCGAGAGCCGGCGGCGCGTTCTGAAGCTCAAGCGACAGATTTTCAACGGCCGCGTCCCCGCCGGCCCGCCGCCCGCGGAGCTGCCTTCGGGCCTTTCGGCCGAGGTGCAGCGCTACAGCGAGCTCGCCGCTCGTCTCGCCGGCCTTCTCGAGCGGGTCCGGGTCGACGCGCTCACCGCGAGCCGGCACGCCTTGAGGTCTCTTCTCGCTGAGGAGCGCTTTCGCGTCGCCGTTGAGGCCGCCAGCCCGGATCTGGCCCGCGACCTCGGCCGTTTCGAGACCGATAAAAAGCTTCGGTTCACCAACGCCGAAGCCTCCCTTTACAACTACGCGGCCCGCTACTTCGGTAAAGCCAATCCCTTCCACCTTCTGGCCTCGATCGAGATTCCCGGCGCGGCGCGCTCGGGTCTGCAGTTGAGCCTCGAGGCGCAGGGGCTCCTGATCCTCGAGGCGAGGCTGCTCCAGTCCGCCTCCTCGCCTAAAGGCCCGCTGCGTCTCGCCCTGCCGCCGTGGGCCCGCCACGGGGATCGATGCCTTTTCTGGCTGGCGACGCCGAGCGGCCTGCGCGTGTGCTCCCATCCCTCGAGCGCGGGCCTCGATCGGGTTCTCGAGTTTTTCTCGCGGCGCTCCGAA
>JBCCLG010000931.1:0-2528 GCA_039027015.1 Acidobacteriota bacterium
CCTCTCTCGCTTTGGGCTAGGCCTGCCGGGGAGCGGCGGCCTTGCGAAACTGCCCCGGCGTTTGGCCCACGGACTGCTTGAAAACCTTGTTGAACGAAGCCTTCGACTGAAAGCCGGCGCGGTAGGCGATAGTCAGGATGTTCTCGTCGGCGAGGGAAGGATCCGCCAGCAGCCGCCTGGCCTCCTCTACGCGGTAGGCGTTCACGAACTGGAAGAAGTTCTGCTCCAGCTCGATGTTGATCGCCATCGAGAGATGGTGCTTGGGGATCCCGACGGCGTCCGCCAGATCCGCCAGCGCCAGCTCGCCGTCGAGATAGGGGCGCTCGGCGGCCATAAAGGCCTGAACCCGCGACAGATGATCCTTCCGAGTGCCGGAATCGAGGGATTGCCGAGCGTATTTCTGGCCGTCGTCGTTCGGAGAAAACGCCTGTTCAGAGAAGGGCGCCGTGTCCTCGGGGCTCTCGCCCGGGGCCGCCTCCGGAGCGGCGGCCGGGACCTCGAGCGCAGGCTCGGCGTCCGCGGCCTCGGGGGGCAGCGCGAAGATCTGCGGTCGGCGCACCAGGTAATGAAGCACCAAATAGGTCATCACGAGCAGGAGAAGGCTGTCTACCGGCGTGACCGGCAGAGACCACACGGAGAAGAAATTCAGCACTCCCACCGCGGCGTGGGACAGGTAGGCCGCGGCGATAAAGGCCGTGAAGCCGCGAAGAAACTCAAGGCGCAGGCTGTCGAGATTCGAGAAATTTGCCTGAAAACGCTCGCGGTAGGTGCGGAGAGCCTTGACGGCTCGGATCCAGAACGCCAGCCCGTAGGCCGAGAGAGTGACGAAGACCCCGCCGCTGACCAGCCCCACCGGCGGGGTTTGAGCGAGGATCGCCTCGCGGTCTCTAAACTCCGGGAAGGCGAGGAAGATCAGCGCGTAGACTCCCAGGAAGACGGGCGGCCCGAGGAGAAAGGGCAGGCGCTGTCGGCGACTCAAGGGCTCGTCGAACAGGCTCCTGCGCACAAACAGCTCAACCAGCGGGCCGTGGAGCGTCAGGAGGGGAAAAACGAGAAACGGCAGGTAGACCACCAGTACCGAGCGGGTGACAAACCCATAGCGCAGCAGGAACGCCATGGCGTGGATGCCCAGAATGTAGGCGAGAAAGCGCGTTTCTGGGCGCCGCTCGCGGTCGAACCACAGCAGGCCGGAGAGCAAGGCGGACACGCCGAAGCTGATCAGGGTGAAGGGTCCGGAGAGCAGCAGCATGGGGGAGTCGAGACAGCAGCTCGAGAGCGCGCGGGATGGGCTGTTGAGCGAAGAAGCGAAAGCGTGGCGGGATCCTAGCGCAACGGATCTTTTCTCTGGGCGCGAAAACGGCGGTCGCGCCCCGCTCGAGGACTCCGCCGCTGCGCCCGCGGCGCGCCGTCACTCCGCTGAGAGAAGCGGAAAGAAGGGGACCGTGCCGAGCGAGGAGGCTGCTTCGAGAATTTCAACATGGCGCCGGAGCGCCCCGGCTCCTGGATCCCCAGGCGGCACGGTCTCCGAGGCCCGCCTGAAGGCGCGGAGCGCCGCGTCGCGATCCCTGAGCGCGACGCGGCAGTTGCCGAGCAGAATCCAGCCCGTCGCGCTCCCTGGCCTCACCTCCACCAGCTCCTCCATCCTGAGGGCGAGGGTGGCCCAGTCGGGATTGGGGTTGGCGTTGAGATACTCGCCGACGGCCTGAATCAGCCCCGAGGCGCGCAGCTCGGGCGATTCGACGTCGCCCGCCAAAAGCTCCACGTTGCCGAGCCGCGCGACCCTCTCGAGGGGCGCGAGATCGTCAGCCCAGGGCCGGCGCGACCAGCCCGAAGGCGCGAGAAAGAGTCCGCTGTAGCGGCCGCCGACGTTGTCGTCCTCGATGGAGCGAACCCTTCGCGCGAGCGGCAGCCCCAGAGAAACGGCCTCCTCCTCGATGATCGGCAGGAGGGCGTAGAGGGGCCCGGGGGGCGCGCCGAGCTCCTGCCGCCAGAACCTCTCGACCTCCGGCAGCCGCTGACCGAGGTGCACGCCCTCGTTGTTGAACAGCTCCGCCGCCCCGGCGGTGCCGCCGGCGAGAGCGTTGTGAAACTCCCACAGGCGCGTTTCGCCAGCGGTCTGCGCCGCCGTCAGCAGCAGGAGGAGGGCCGAGACAAAGCCGCCGCCGCGCGGCCAGCGCCGGAGGACCAGGTGGGCGGCGGCGCCCGCTAAAACCCCCAGGGCGAGGGTGAGCGGCAGCGCGTGGCGGACGCCGCCGTAGGTTCCCCGGGCACCGGCGAGCACCAGAAGGTGGGCGCCCGCCATCGCGGCGATCAGAAGAAGGGCGGCGCTCGCGAGCCCGCGCCTTTCAGGGCCCCGCAGGGCGAGCGCCGCCGCGCCCGCCAGCGCCAGCAGCAGGTGGGCGAGGGGGATTTTCGAAATCAGAATACCGGGCAGAGTCGCCATCTGCTCTTCGGCAGGGTCTTCGAGAACCGGCCTCCCCTCTACTTCTGGCCCGGCATTCTGATCTCGAAAATCCCCCTCGCCCACC
>JBCCLG010000932.1:0-2527 GCA_039027015.1 Acidobacteriota bacterium
CGCTCAGCCCGCGTGGTCCTCGCAGGTCGCAGTCTCAGCCCCGCAGCGCTCAGGCCAAGAAGGAATGAGCGTCCCTCGAGCTAGCTGGTTGCTGGTTTCTGGTTCAGGGTAGACACTCGCTCGATCTCCAAAGCATCGAGGAGATCTTTCGCGCGCCCGGAAGCGCGTTTGTTCTTAAGCAAAGAGTCTCGGCCGATAAGAGTGACCGGCTTTGAGCCCAGGTGACCTGAAACGCGGGCGGCCCAGGCCTCAGTGAAGTCCACTCCGCTGATACCTGTGATGACATCGATTCGGTTGGGCGCTACGCCGATCTTGATAGACCGGCCTACTGTAGTTAAGGCCGGCCTGAGGTTTTCCGCTTCTTCGAGGCCGAATAGGCGTAAGACCTCGATCATGCGAGATGCATTCCCTTCGTCAGCCCGCACAAAGAAATCAACGTCTCCGGTCATCCGTGGGAACCCGTGAAAGCCCACTGCGTGTCCACCGACGATGAGGTAATCAACGGAGTTCGAGTTCAACAACTCGATGAACTCGAGAACGTCTTTCGCGAGACGCTGCATCTAGCTCCTCCTCAGGGACTGCCGAAAGCTCGAGCACCATGTCAAGCCTTTGCTGGGGGTTCAGCGAGGAATAGAAATCCAGATCGTCCTGGTCTGCCTCGGCATGAGAGTCGAAAACTTGGATCGAAAGGTTCTTCATCTAGGCACCTTACCTCACCCAATCTCCGATCTTTGAGACCCTCAAGACGGCTGTACTTCCGCGTCTTAGGACAGCTCAGGTCCGCTGACCGCGCGGGGTGCTCGCTCATCCCGCCCGTCTAGGCGGGAAGCTCACTCGGCGTCATGCCTCTATGCCTTCGCGGCCTGACGGCGTCTTCGCGGCCCGCCGACGTCTTCGCGGCCTACGATGGAACTCGAGCAGACTCCCAAAAACGACGAAAGCCGGGCGCTCAAGCCCGGCTTCGGTGTCCCAGTCGTGGGTCTGGGGTCGCCTCGGAGAAGGCGATGGTGGAGCGGAGGGGACTCGAACCCCCGACCCCCACGATGCGAACGTGGTGCTCTCCCAGCTGAGCTACCGCCCCTTTGAGGTCGCGGATCATAGCCTGTGGTCGCGGCGCAGGCAAGCGGCCGATCTATTCTTCATCCGCCTCGCGGCGCGGCTCCTCGAGGTCCTCGCTCCGGGCGCCCGGCGCGAGTTCGGCGAGGACGAGGTCGCCGGCGATGTCCTGGCGGGCCACGGCGAGGCGGGCGCGCATTTCTTCGAGGCGGGAGGCGGCGTCCTCGGGCAGGGCGGGAAGAACGGTCCACTGCGCCTCCTCGTAGGCGTCCAGAACCTCGCTGGCGCGCGCTCGGTAGGGGTCGCAGGCGAGCATATAGCCCTCCATGGTGCCGCCCAGGCTCTCCTGCAGGTAGCGCGCCCGCACCAGGGGCGTCAGCACGCCGCGCAGCTCGGCGTTGCCGATCCCGAGACTGGCCGCCAGCTCCTCATGGCCGATCACCGGCTCGTGGCGCCTCATGCCCTCGATCAGGAAGACCAGCGCCGCGAGCCCGAGCCAGCTGCTCTCGAAGCGCTCCGAGGGACGCCGCGGCTTGGCCAAAGCCCTGTAATTCTGAACGCAATAGGTCAGCTCGGTACCGAGCAGCACGATCGCCCACGACATCTGGATCGACACCATGAAGAAAAGCGCAAAGCCGAAGCTGCCGTACACCAGCGACATCTGCGGAAGCCGCTGGCTGTACACCGAGAAGGCCTCGCCGAGCAGCTCGAGAAGAACGGCCGAGGACGCACCGCCGATCAGCGCGTAGCGAAATCCTACGCGGGTATAGGGCACCTGCCAATTGAGCATGGTGAGGCCGAGGAGAGTCACCGCAAACGGCAGATAGCCGAGGGGCAGGCTGGCCGCCACGCGCTCGAAGGCCGGATGCTGGCGCACCAGAAAGGAGATCGAGTAGGCGGCGCCGATCAGCAGCGGGCCCCAGGCGATCAGCATCACGAAGGAGTTGAGGCGGCCGCGCAGGGGGCGGCGACGCGGCAGATTCCAGATGTCGTGAATCGTCTTCTCGATCATGCCGAAGGCGGTCAGCGCCGTCAGCAAAAAGGCCAGGAGGCCAAAGCCGCGCAGCGATTGAGAGTGGCGCAGAAAAAGCCGCAGCTGCTCGTTGATCGAGCCCTCGGTGTAGGGCAGCACGCCGGCCAGAAGATCGACCATCTCGTCGAGGCGATCCTCGAAGAAGCCGGCGCTGAAGTGGCTCAGGCTGGCCAGCAGCGGAACCAGGGAAAGCACCGTGATGAACGCCAGCGCGGCGCTTTGGGTCGGCAGGGCGTCCGAGCGCGCCTTGCGCAGCGCGAGGCGCAGGAACCGCCCGAAGACGGCTATCCGGCTCGCGGCCGGCGCTTCGCCCGTGCGAAAGCGATCGCGGACGCGGATCCACTGACTTTCGGTGTGAGACACTGCGGCGCTCCCGGAAAGGTGAAACCCCAGTCTAACCAAAGGCCGAACGCGAGGCTGCCGGCCCGCGGCCGCCGC
>JBCCLG010000933.1:0-2526 GCA_039027015.1 Acidobacteriota bacterium
GCGGTCACCACCAGGACGCCGCCCGCGGCGAGAACCGCGTCCACCAGCTCGCCCACCAGAAGGTCGACCTCGGCCGCCGCCTCGATCGCCGCCTCGAGAGACCCGGTGTGGCCCACCATGTCGGTATTGGCGAAGTTCACCAGGATGAAGTCCTCGGTGTCGTCCGCCGCCAGCCGAGCCAGGACCCGATCGCACACCTCGCGGGCCGACATCTCGGGCGCAAGATCGTAGGTCGCCACCCGCGGGGATTGGGCCATGGAGCGCTTCTCTCCGGCGAAAGGCTCCTCGCGATAGTCGTTGAAGAAGAACGTGACGTGAGGGAACTTCTCGGTTTCCGCGCAGCGAAACTGGCGCAGGCCCAGGCGGGAGAGATAGGCGCCGGCCGAGTCCTCCATGCGCCCGAGCTTGGGAAAGGCCACCGCCACCAGGTCGCTCAGCTCCTCCTGATAGGCGGTCATAGTCACGAAGTCGAGATCGAGCCGGGGCCCGCGATCAAAGCCCCTCTCGCCGTCGTCGGGGGAGGGCGCCACCTCGCCATGAAACTGTTCCATGCGGAAGGCGCGCACCAGCTCCCGGGGACGATCGCCGCGGTAGTTGACGAAGATCACGGCGTCGCCGTCGCGCACTCTGGAGTCGCGGGCGCCTGCGCCGACGGTGCGCGGCGCCACAAATTCATCGCCCTTTTGGTTCTCCGACTCGGGACGCTCGTAAAAGTCCTGAATCGCGCTCGAGGCGTCCTTAAAGTGGGGGAGAGCGTCCTCCATTCCGGTGAGCGCCCGGTAGGCGCGCTCGACCCTGGCCCAGCGGTTGTCGCGGTCCATCGCCCAATAGCGGCCGATCAGGGTCGCAACCTCTCCGGTGCCGATCTCGGCGAGCTTCGCGGACGCCTGCTCGACATAGCCGCGGCCGGTGAACGGGCCGGTGTCGCGCCCGTCGGTGAAGAGGTGGACGAAGACTTTGCGGGCCGAGCGCTCCCGGCACAGTCGGACGCAGGCGTAGAGGTGCTCGAGCAGGCCGTGGACGCCGGCATCGGAGGCGATCGAGAAGAGGTGAACCGCCCCACCGCGTTCGCGGGCACCGTCGATCGCGGAGCACAGCGCCTCGTTTTGGCTCAGCTCACCGGTGCGGATCGCCTTGGTGATGCGCACCGAGTCCTGGTCGATGATGCGGCCGGCGCCGAGGTTCTGATGGCCGACCTCGCTGTTTCCCATGGTGCCCTGCGGCAGGCCGACGTCCTCACCGCTGGTCGCGATCAGGGTCCACGGATAGCTGCGCAGCAGCCGGTCGGCAACCGGGGTCGAGGCCTGCTCGAGGGCGTTCCACGGGGCCTGCTCGGGGTGCGGGTTACGTCCCCAGCCGTCGCGGACGACGAGCACCACGGGGCGCGGGTTCTGCTCTCGGGTCATAGCGGATCCTCGGAGGTTCAGCGGGTCTTGCAGGTCTCTTGACGCCGGGGCTCGGCCGCGGTCGCTGCGGCATAGAATAGGCCAATGCTCACGACATTTCCTGCCCTTCGCCCACGGCCCCCTCGCGATCTCTCGGCCCGCCCCGGTGCCGGAGCCGGGCGGGTCCCCGCCGTCTTGCGGGCGCCGCTCCTCATTCTGCTGGCGCTCCTGGCTTCGGCCTGCTCGCCGCCCGAGGAAAAGGCGTCGGAGGCGCCCTCGGACCAGGCGCCGTCCCCCGTAGGCGAGGCGGCGCCCGAGCCCGAGGAAGCGCCGCGTAACGAGATCGTGGTGGTCTTTCTCGGCGATAGCCTGACCGCGGGCTACGGCCTCGATGAGGACCGGGCTTTTCCGGCGCTGGTGCAGGAGCGGCTGCGCGCCGAGGACTACAGCGTGCGGGTGATCAACGGCGGGGTCAGCGGCGACACCACCGCCGGAGGTCTGCAGCGGGTCTCCTGGCTGCTGCGCCAGGAGCCCGACGTCATGATGGTCGCCCTGGGCGGCAACGACGGGCTGCGCGGCATGGATCTCGACGCCTCCCAGGAGAATCTCGAGGGCATCCTGCGTCAGGTGGAGGATGCCGGGGTCAAGGTTCTGCTCGCCGGCATGCTCATTCCGCCCAACTACGGCGAGAACTACACCGCCAGCTTCGCCGCCATCTATCCTCGCCTGGCGAAGACTCTCGGCGTGCCCCTGCTGCCCTTTTTGCTCGAGGGCGTGGCCGGGGATCCCGAGCTCAACCAGGCTGACGGCATCCACCCGACGGCGGCCGGACAGGAGATCCTGGCCGGCACGGTGATCGAGCATCTGCGGCCGCTGATCGATCAGGTGATCGCCGAACAGGCCTCCCGGGCGGATACCGAGATTCGCCCCTGAGGATGGCCTCACGGGCTGCCGTCTGGGTCGGCGATCCGGCCTGAGAGGACCGCGGCCCGCTGGCGGATCGGGGGCCAGCGCGAGCGTCTGTAGAGCGCCGCCGCCCTCAGCGGCGCTCCGAGGCGCTCCGCCAGCCTTCCTCCCCGGCCGCAGGCGTTGGCGCCCGGGTCGCCTCGGCGGCAGGCCTGGGCGTAGGCCTCGAGGGCGA
>JBCCLG010000934.1:0-2520 GCA_039027015.1 Acidobacteriota bacterium
CCGTGATGCCGGCGCCGGTCAGCGCCTGCTGGATGAAGGCCGGCACCACCCGGCCATCGTTCGGGCGCATGCGGGGTCCGTAGGTGTTGAAGATGCGCACGATGCGCGTCTCGACGCCGTGCACTCGGTGATAGGCCATCACCATGGCCTCCGAGAAGCGCTTGGCCTCGTCGTAAACGCCGCGCGGTCCTACCGGGTTGACGTTGCCCCAATAGGTCTCGGGCTGGGGGTGGACCAGCGGATCGCCGTAGACCTCGGAGGTCGAGGCGAGCAGCAGCCGGGCGCCGCAGCGCTTGGCCAGCCCGAGCATGTTGTGAGTGCCCAGGGAGCCGACCTTGAGGGTTTGGATCGGCAGCTCGAGGTAGTCGATGGGGCTGGCGGGGGAGGCGAACTGCAGGATGTAGTCGATGTCCTCGTCGAGCTCGAGATGCTTGGTGATGTCGTGCTCGATGAAGCGGAAGTCGTCGCGCCCCTCGAGATGCGCGATGTTTTTCGCGCTGCTGGTGATGAAATTGTCGACGCAGATGACGCGATGGCCAGCCGCGAGCAATTTGTCGCAGAGGTGGGAGCCTAAGAAGCCGGCCCCGCCGGACACCAGTGCGGTCGTCACATCCTTCTCCTCTTCACAGGGCCGCTCAGCTCGCGGGAACGCCGTCGGGCCTACCGACCGAAATGTATCGGAAGCCCGCCTCGGCCATCTTTTGGGGTTCGTAGAGGTTGCGCAGATCGATCATCAGCCGCTCCGCCAGGCAGCCGCGCAGGCGCTCGAGCTCGAGGGCGCGAAATTGATTCCACTCGGTGAGAATCAGCAGCGCGTCGGCGTCCTCGGCGGCGTCGTAGGCGTTCTCGGCGTACTCGATCTCAGGCGGAAACTCCGCTTTGCACGCCTCCATGGCCGCCGGGTCGAAGGCGCGGACTTGGGCGCCGCGCTCGAGCAGCCCCTGGACGATCGGCAGCGCCGGCGACTCGCGGATGTCGTCGGTGTCGGGCTTGAAGGAGAGGCCGAGAACGGCGAAGCGCTTGCCGCGGATGTCTCCGCCCTCGAAGGCGGCGTCGACCTTGTCGAGCATGCGCCTCTTGGTGCGCTCGTTGGCCTCGAGCACGGCGTCGATGATCAGGAATTCGAGGCCCTGCTGGGCCGCGATCTGCGACACCGCGCGGGTGTCCTTGGGGAAGCAGGAGCCGCCGAAGCCCGGTCCCGGCTTGAGGAATTTGGGGCCGATCCGGTTGTCGAGGCCCATGCCCCGCGACACCACCTCGACGTCGGCGCCGTAGGCCTCGCACAGAGCCGCCATCTCGTTGATGAAGGAGATTTTGGTGGCCAGAAAACCGTTGCTGGCGTACTTGATCATCTCGGCGGTCTCGACGCCGGTATCCACGAACGGCACGCCGGCGGTGACCAGCGGCGCGTAGATTTGGTGCATGATGTCGATCGCCTTGGGATCCTTACTGCCGACCACCACGCGGTCGGGGTGGAGGAAGTCCTCGATGGCCGAGCCTTCGCGCAGGAATTCGGGGTTGGAGACGACCGCAAAGTCGTGGCGGCCGGCGCTGTGCTCGCGCACCAGCTCTTCGACCATCTTGCCGGTGCCGGTGGGCACCGTGCTCTTGGTGATCACCACCTTGTAGCCGTTCAGGTGCTCGCCGATCGAGCGCGCGACCTCGCGGATGAATTTGAGATCCGCGGAGCCGTCCGGGCGCGGCGGCGTGCCGACGGCGATAAAGACCGCGCGGGCCTCTTCGATCGCCGGGCCGAGGTCGGTGGTGAAGCGCAGGCGGCCCTGCTCCATGTTCTTGCGCACCAGGGTCGGCAGACCCGGCTCGAAAATCGGAATCTCGCCGCCGCGGAGCATCTCCACCTTGCTGGCGTCTTTATCAACGCCCGTGACGTCCATTCCAAAATCGGCCAGGCACGCTCCGGTCACGAGGCCGACGTAGCCACTACCAACCACACAGATCTTCATCTATCGAGTTCTCCGGCGACGGCCCCGCGGCAGCTCGCTCGCGAGGGGCGTCTTAAGAAGGGCATGAGGCGGAGGAAGGAATGCGCGCCGGTTAGCGCGTCGCGAGCCCGTCAAGGTTGGGGATTGCGGTGGGGCTCGGTTTTGTACCAGGCGACGAAGCGTCGAAGTCCTTCGCGGATGGGAACGCGGGGGGAGTAGTCGAGGAGCCGCTGGGCCTTCGTCACGTCGGCAAACGTGATAGGGACGTCGCCGGGCTGATCAGGAAGATACTTGATCCTCGGCTCCACGGCAAGCTCGTTTGCCAGCCCCTCGATGAGGTCCACAAGGCGCGTGGTTTCGGCCCCTCCGAGGTTGAAAATCTCGAAGCCGGGAGCCAGATCGTAGGCCGCCAGAACGCCGTCCACGATGTCGTCCACGTAGGTGTAGTCGCGGCGGCTTTCGCCGTCGCCGTACATCGGTACGGTCTCGCCGCGAGCCAGCAGATCGGTGAATTTATGGATCGCCATCTCGGGCCGCTGGGCGGGACCGTACACCGTGAAGAAACGCAGGCACGAGG
>JBCCLG010000935.1:0-2508 GCA_039027015.1 Acidobacteriota bacterium
CGAAGCCGCCCGCCCTGGGTTTCTCGAGCGGCGCAAGTCGGTGAGTTTCAAGGACTCGGCGGAGCCCGCCGAGCCCCGGCCGTTCACCGGACTCGATCTCAGCCTCTACTTCTTCGGCAAATACGAGGCCGCCTACCGAGACGATAAATACGACCTCCTCTTCGACGCGGCTCGCTTTGCCGACCGCCAGGGCTTTGCCGCCGTGTGGCTGCCGGAGCGCCATTTCCACAGCTTCGGCGGCCTCTCCCCCAACCCGGCGGTTTTGGCCGCGGCGCTGGCGCGCGAAACCGAGAGGGTGCAGCTGCGAGCCGGCAGCGTGGTTCTGCCTCTTCACCACCCCGTCCGCGTGGCCGAAGAGTGGGCGGTGGTCGACAACCTTTCGCGGGGCCGAATCGGCATCGCCTTCGCGTCGGGCTGGCACCCGAACGACTTCATTCTGCGGCCCGAGAACTACGGCGAGAACCGCCGGGTGATGTTCGAGGATCTCGAGAAAGTCCATGCCCTGTGGCGTGGCGACTCGCTGGAGTTCGCCAACGGCAACCGCCAGCCGGCGTCGGTGGACCTTTTCCCGCGGCCGAGCCGGACCGATCTCCCCACCTGGCTGACCGTGGTCAACAACCCCGACACCTACCGTCGGGCCGGCGAGCTGGGCGCCGGGGTGCTCACCAACCTGATGGGTCAGTCCCTGGAGGATTTGAGGTCGAATATCGCGGTTTACCGCGAGGGTCGCCGGAGCGCCGGCCTCGACCCCGAGGGCGGCGCCGTGACGGTGCTTCTCCACACCTTCCTGCACGAGGATGAGAGGCGCGCCCGGGAGCTGGCCCGCGGGCCGTTCTGTGAATATCTCCGGGCCTCCTTCGGCCTCTTCCGCCGCATGGTGGTCAGCGAAGGCTGGGACGTCGACTTCGACCGCCTGGGCGAGGAGGACCTCGACTATCTGACGTCGCGGGTCTTCGACCGCTACGTGGAGTCGAGCGCGCTGATCGGAACGCCCGAAGGCTGCGCCGAAATCGCCGAGTTCCTCGGCTGCCTGGGGGTCGATGAGATCGCCTGCTTTGTGGACTTTGGCGTCGAGGCCTCCGAGGTCACCGCCTCCTGGCCCGCCCTGGCGCGTTTCCAGGAGATCCTCGCCGAGCGCGCGAGTCGCTCCGGGGACGACCTCGAGATTCCCCTCACCCACGGGCAGAAGCAGCTGTGGGCGTTCTCCCACCTCCACGAGCTGGGCGGCCGGGTCTATAACGATCCCCTCTGCCTCGAGCTGCGCGGTCCCCTCGAGGAGGACGCCCTGCGCGGGGCGCTCGACCGCGTGGTCGAGCGCCATGAGGCTTTGCGGGTGACTCTCGATACCGGCGGCGAAACCCAACACATCCGCCCCGCCGCTCCGTCCTCTCTCGAGGTCGTGGACCTCTCCGGCGCCCGGGGCGACGAGCGCCAGGCGGCCGTCGGACGCTGGTTTGCCGAGCAGGGCGAGCGCGCTTTCGATCTCGAGAACGGGCCTCTCTTCCGGGCTACCCTGCTGCGGCTCGAGCCGGGCCAGCGCCATCTGCTCGCCCTGTGCGCCCACCACACGATCATCGACGGCTGGTCGTGGGGGCTGATCTGCCGCGACCTGGCCCACTGCTACGCCAACCCCGAAGGCGCGCCCCTCGAGGCGCCTTCCATGGCCTACGCGGACTACGTGCGCGGCATGGAGCGGCGGGCTGACTCAGAAGAAATGCGCGAGCACGAGGCGTATTGGCTCGCCAGCCTGGCCGATCGGCCCACCAGACTCGGCGTTCCGACCGACCGGCCGCGCCCCGAGCGCCGCTCCTTCCGCGGTGAGCGGGTCAGCCTGCGGGTCCACGGCGTGCGCGGCGCCCTGCGCCAGCGCTGCCGCGAGCGCGGCGCCACCCTCTTCATGGGGCTTCTCACCGCCTACTCCTGCCTGATCCATCGGCTGGGCGATCAGGACGATCTGCTGATCGGCATCCACGTGGGCGGCCGGCCCCTCGAGGGCAGTGAGGAGATCGTGGGATACGGCTCGCACCTCCTGCCGGTGCGCAGCCGGCTGCGGCCAGAAGGGGCGGCGGATCAGCCGCCCGCCCGCACCGCGGGCGATCACCTGCGCGCCCTGCGCGGGGTGGTGCTCGAGGCCTTTGAGCACCAGGACTACCCCTTCGGTCGGCTGATCGACCGCCTGCGGCCGAAGGATGGAGATCTGGTGCGCGCCACCTTCAACCTCGACCGCGCCGTCGACCTGCCCGACACCGGCGAGCTGAGCTGGGACGTCTACCCCCAGCCCCTCTTCTACTCGCGCTTCGACCTCAGCTGCAACATCATCGAGATCGCCGACGACCTGGTGCTCGAGCTCGACTTCTCCACCGATCTTTGGGATCGGCCGAAGTTGGTGCGCCTGCTGGAGATCTTCGGCGGCTGGCTCGAGAGCCTAGCCGAAGATTTCGAGCGGCCGATCGCCGAGCTGCCCGCGGAGCTCGCTCCGACGCTCGAGGCGGAGGCCGCGGCCGCGCC
>JBCCLG010000936.1:0-2499 GCA_039027015.1 Acidobacteriota bacterium
CGTGCGCCGGCTGGTGCCCGACGTGCGCCTGATCCGCGCGGTGGTGGCGGCGCTATGGGCGCGCAGCCCCGTGGACCCGCGGCCCCTTCTCCGCACCGAGCGCTCGCGCAATCCCAAGGGCCTGGCCCTCTTCGCCCTGGCCTATCTGCGGCGCGGCGCGGCGGGCGATCTCGAGTCTGCCCGGGAGCTTCTCCGCTGGCTCGAGGAGAACGCCGCGCCGGGCTTCTCGGGGCTGTGCTGGGGCTATGACCACGACTGGTACGGGCTGCACTTCACGGCGCCCAAAGAAAGCCCCAACATCGTGGTCACCGGCAACGTGGCCTACGCCTTTTTAGAGGCCTTCGAGGCCACCGGCGAGGACCGCTATCTCAAGACGGCGCGCAGCGCGGTCGACTTCATGCTCCGGGACCTCGGCAGCTCGGTCGAGACGCCCGAGATGCGCAACATCGGCTACGTTCCCGGCAACGTGTGGGGGGTGCTCAACATCAACGGCCTGGCGGCCTCGATTCTCGCCCGCACCGCCGCGCACACCGGCGAGCCAGAGCTGACCCGCGAGGCGCAGCGCCTGATCGCCTTCTTGGTCGACAAACAGACCGACTACGGCGCCTGGCACTACGCCTGGCCCGCGAAGAGCTCCAACGTGGCCCACGACAACTACCACACCGGCAACGTGCTCGACTGGCTGCTCGACTACCGCCGCTACTCGGGCGACGAGGCGTTCACGGACGCGGCCCGCCGCGGCCTCGCCTTCTACCGCGAGCGCCTCTTCGAGGCCGACGGCTGGCCCCGCTGGCGAAGCCACCGCCGCTCGCCGGCCGACGCCCACAGCGCGGGCCAGGCGCTGGTCACCTTCTCGAAGGCTGCCCTCGAGGTCGACCCCGACTTCCTGCGCGACGCCGCCCGCACGGCGCGCTGGGCCCTCGAGCATCTGCAGCATCCCGACGGCTGGTTCTGCTACCAAAAGAGCCCGTGGTGGACCAAGCGCTATACGCTGATGCGCTGGTGCAACGCCTGGATGGCCCACGGCCTTTCGAGCCTGCAGCTGGCGAGGCGCCGCCTCGCGGCGGCGCCCGCGGGAGGCCGCTAGGCGATGTGCGGCCTCGCCGGCATCGTTGGCCCGGCGGCCGGCACCCGGCTGGGGCGGGCCATGGCGCGCAGCCTGGCGCACCGCGGGCCCGACGGCAGCGGCGTTTTCCGCGACGGCGACGCGGTGCTCGCCCACTCCCGGCTGTCGATCCTCGACCTCGAGACCGGCGACCAGCCGATGGCGGATCCCGACGCCTCGATGCGGCTCGTCTACAACGGCGAAATCTACAACTTTCGCGAGCTGCGCTCGGAACTCGAGGGCCTGGGCCACCGCTTTCGCACCTCGAGCGATTCGGAGGTGCTCATCGAGGGCTTCAAGGCCTGGGGGCTCGACCTCATGCCCAGACTCGACGGCATGTTCGCCTTCGCCCTCTGGCTCCGCGAACCGCGCCGGCTGATCCTGGCGCGCGATCCCTTTGGCATCAAGCCGCTGCACTACCACTGGGACGGCTCGAGCCTGCGCTTCGCCTCGGAGATCAAGGCCATCCTCCAGGATCCTCGGGTGCGCCGGGAGGTCGACCGCCACGCCCTGCACGCGTTTCTCAATCTGCGCTACGTGCCCGGGGAGCGCACCCTCCTGCGCGGCGTCCGCAGGCTGCCTCCGGGCCACGCCCTGGTGCTCGAGAACGGCCGGTTCAGCCTGCTGCGCTACCACCGAGAGCCTCGCTCCGAGGAGCCGAGCCGGGCGGCGCGCGCCTCGGGGCGACGCCTGGCGGAGTACGAGGAGGGCATCCGCCACCACCTCTCGGAGGCCGTGCGCAAACAGATGGTGAGCGACGTGCCCCTCGGCGCCTACCTCTCGGGAGGCCTCGACTCCAGCTCGATCGTCGCCCTGATGCGGCGCCACACCTCGGCGCCGATCCCGACCTTCTGCCTGGGCTTCGGCGAACCCACCGACGAGCTGGCGGAGGCGCGGTCGGTAGCCGAGCACTTCGCCACCGATCACCGCGAGCTGCGCCTGGGGCCCGAGCCCCTGCGCCACTTTCCGGCCGGGGTGTGGGCCGCCGAGGAGCCCAAGGAGAATATTCTCCAGGGCTATCTGCTGGCCCGCTTCGCCCGCGATTCGGTGAAGGCGGTGCACGGCGGTCTGGGCGGCGACGAGCTCTTTGCCGGCTACAACGTGCACCGCTTTCTCGCCGCCGCCGGCCCCCTCCACCCCCGGGTGCCGCGCGGCTTCTCCGCCGGGCCCATGCGCGCTTTAAGCGGCGCGCTCTACGCCCTGCAAAGCGCCAGCGGCGTGCGGCGCTGGGATCAATACCGCCGGGGCCTGCAGCTGCTCTCGGCGATCGGCGATCCGTGCCGCTTCTACCTCATCCTGCGCAACGCCTGGGACTTAGACCGCGGGGCCTACCGGCTCTACGGCCCGGCCTGGCGCGGCTTTGAGCCCGAGACCACCACCGAGCGCTTCGCCGA
>JBCCLG010000937.1:0-2499 GCA_039027015.1 Acidobacteriota bacterium
ACTGGTGCGGCAGCTGCAAAAAAATGGGGCCGGTGTTCGAAGATCTGGCCAATAAATACGACGGTGAGTCCGTGCTCTTCGTCACCCTCGACCTGACCAACAAGACCACCCGCGCGCAGGCCGAGTACATGGCCGCTTCCCTCGGCTTTGGCGACGTCTACGCGCAGAACCAGGGCACGGGCTTCATCCTGCTGCTCGACGGCACATCCAAGAAGCAGCTGGCCAAGCTGACCGCCGATCAGAACATCAAGGCCATGGGCGCCGAGCTGGTGCGTCAGCTCGGCAGCTGACGGCCGCTCCCAGGGCACCAGACGCCGCCGCCTTCCAGCCGCCGCAGGGGCCCAAGAAACGCCATGAGCAGCTCCCAAAGCGACCTCGAAATCCTGCAGTCCGGCTATCGCTACGCTCTCTCGCTGACCGGCGATCCGAGCGAAGCTGAAGACCTGGCGCAGCAGGGGTGGCTGCGGCTGTTCAAGCGCTACGGCGGGGCGCGCGGCGTCTCGGCCATGCTCACCACGGTGCGGCGGCTGTTCATCGATCGCTACCGCCGCGGCAGGCGAGTTCCCCTGGTGGCCCTCGAGGATCTCCAGGAGGAGCCTCGGGACCTCGCCATGCCGACGGTCGGCCGGGTCGACATGGAGCGTCTGCTCGCGCGCCTGCGCAGCGCGGAGCGCGAGGCCCTCTATCTACACGCGGTGGAGGGGCGCACCGCCGCCGAGATCGCGGAGCTGACCGGCCAGAGCCGCAACACGGTTCTGAGCCTCATCCACCGCGGCCGCAAGAAGCTGGCGCGGGGCGCCGCGAGCGTCGCCGAGCGGAAGGGGACGGCATGAAATCGGTCGACCAGCAGGTGCGCGAGTTCTACTCGCGGCAGGCCCTCCCCGAGGCGCGCGCCCGGGAGATGCTGGCCCACGCTAAGGAGCGGCGGCGGGTGCGCCGTTCTCGCCTCCTGGGCGGCGTCGCGGCGGCGCTGCTCGTCGCCCTCGTCGCCGCGTGGGGCAGCGCGCTTTTCACCGCGAGCCGCCTCGCCGACCGCGCCGCCGCCGAGGTCGCGATGAACCACCGCAAGGACCTGGGCGTCGAGGTGGTGGCCGGAGATTACGCGGAGCTGGGCACCCTGCTCGACAAGCTCCCCTTCGCCCTCGAGAGGCCCGAGAGCAGGGCCCTTCGAGGCTATCGCCTGGTGGGCGGGCGCTATTGCTCCATCCAGGCGCAGCTGGCCGCCCAGCTCAAGGTGTTCGATCCCGAGAGCGGCGAGCACGCCACGCTCTACGTCACCCGGCTCACCGAGTCCCTGGGGCCCCTCGAGGGGGTGAGCCGCGAGGTCGAGGGGGTCTCGATCGATATGTGGCGCCAGGGCGGCCTGCTCTTTGCCCTGGCCGAGACCTCGCCCTGAGCGAGCGAAGCGAAATCCACCGGGATCTCGAGCCTTCGGGCCCGGGCGGCCGCGGAGTCAGGCGCTGCTGACCCGGTCGAGCACCACCAGGGTCACGTCGTCCTGAAGATCGAGGTCCTCGAGGTGGGCCTTCACCTCGCCGAGAATGCGATCGTGGATGCTGTCGGCGGAGCCGCCCTGGAGCACCAGCCGATGCAGCCGATCGAAGCCGAAGTCTTCGCCCGCCGGGCTGACGGCTTCGGGAATGCCGTCGCTGTAGAGAACCAGCAGATCCCCGGGCCGCAGCTCCGCCGTCTGCGTGCGGTACGCGGAGTTTTCCGCCCTCACGCCCAGGGGCAGCGCGCCGCTGCCCAGCTCTTCGATCTCGCCGCCGGCGCGCCGCACGATCGGGAAGGGGTGGCCGGCGTTCGCGTAGTCCAGGCGTCCTGACGACGGGTCGAGGACGCCGTAGAAGAGGGTCATGAAGGCGCGGCGTCCGCCGGTGCGCGCCAGGGTGCGATGGACCGCGTCGAGCACCGCCGAGGGGTGCGGGTCGGCGTCGATGGCGGCGGCCAGGGTCGCGTTGGCGATCGCCATCAGCAGGCCGGCGGCCATGCCGTGACCGCTCGCGTCGCCGCACGCGATGGCCACGCGGCCGTCGCCCAGGGGATGAAAGCCGTAGTAGTCGCCGCCGATGGCGTTGGCGGTGCGGTAGGAGTGGGCGATGCGGTAGCCGGGAATCGGCGGCAGGCTTTGAGGCAGAAGGTCGCTCTGAAGCTGACGGGCGACCTCCATCTCGTCGCGCACCCGCAGGCGATCCACCAGCTCGAGGGCGAGCAGCAGCACCAGCCCGGCGACCGAGACCAGAAACCAAAAGGGCGCGAAGTCGAGGTAGATGTGGGTCGGCCCGAAGCTCGTGTCGACGGCGAAGAAGCCGAGCAGGGGGCAGAGCAGGGAGACCGTGAAGAGCAGCCTGCGGGCCGGCGAGAGCTTGAAGATAAAGCCGAGGAAAAGATCCCGCAGGTCTCTAAAAAAACGCTCCGCCGACTTCTCGGGCGGCTCCTCATCCTCCCGGCGGCCGGCCAAGGCGCGGAAGGCCTGGGTGGCGTCGCGGTCGAAGAGGC
>JBCCLG010000938.1:0-2499 GCA_039027015.1 Acidobacteriota bacterium
CACGTCGAGGCTCGGCAGCTCCTCGCGGGCGACCGCCGAGGCCGAGTAGACCGAGGCGCCGGTCTCGGGGACGATCGCCACGATCACCTCGAGGCCCGCATCCTTGGCCGCCTGGCGTGCGAAGCGCTCGGTTTCGCGGCTGCCCGTGCCGTTGCCCACCGCGATGGCGTGCACCGCGTGCGCGCGGGCCAGCTCGATGACCGTGCGCGCCGCGGCCGCCGTGGCCGAGCCAGCCTCGCCGCCCCGCGAGCCCGACGCGGCCACGGGGTAAATCACCGAGGTGGCGACCACCTGGCTGGTGGCGTTCACCACCGCCAGCTTGCAGCCGGTGCGGTAGCCCGGGTCGAGCCCCATGACCGGCAGCAGCCCGAGGGGCGACTGCAGCAGCAGGGCCTCGAGATTCTCCCTAAAGACGCCGATCGCCTCGGCCTCGGCGCGCTCGCGCAGGAGGGACCGCACCTCGTTGGTGATCGAGGGGCGCAGCAGGCGGCGGTAGCCGTCGCCCGTGGCCTCCGCGACCTGACGGCCGCAGGGGGTGTCGAGGGCGACCCGCCACGAGCGGCTCAGGCGGTGAATCTCCGTTTCATCGTCGATCGAGAGATCCGAGAGCAGAAATCCCTCGCGCTCGCCGCGCAGGATGGCCAGCAGGCGATGGGAGGGGATGGTGCCGGCGGGCTCGTCATGGTCGAAGTAATCCTTGAAGACCTGCGCCTCGGGGTCCGAGTCCTTGCCCGTTAAGGCGCGAACTCGAAGGTCGCCGCGGCCCAAAAGCGCCGAGCGCAGGCTCGCCCGGTGCTCGGCGTTTTCCGCGATGCGTTCGGCGAGGACGTCGCGAGCGCCGGCGAGGGCGGCCTCGGCGTCGGCCACGGCCCGCTCTTTCTCCGCGTCCGGGCCGGTTACAAAGGGCGCGGCCAGGGCCTCCGGGCGCGCGCCCGCTCGCTCGGCGCTCTCTAGCAGCAGGTCCGCCAGCGGCTCGAGGCCGCGCTCGCGCGCCATCTGCGCCCGAGTGCGCCGCTTGGGCTTGTAGGGCAGATAGAGGTCCTCCAGCTCCCGCTTGCCGGTGGCGCCGCGGATCAGCGCCTTGAGCTCGGGGGTCAGCTTGCCCTGCTCCTCGATGCTCTCGAGGACGGCGTCTCGCCGCGCGGCCAGATCGAGGAA
Organism: Acidobacteriota bacterium; assembly: GCA_039027015.1. Classification (GTDB taxonomy): domain Bacteria; phylum Acidobacteriota; class Thermoanaerobaculia; order Multivoradales; family J023; genus JAUIJL01. Next base: position 1,159 of record JBCCLG010000938.1, read on the forward strand.
GTACTGGCGGCGCTTGAACAGATGCTCGAGCACCTCGTCGTCGAGGCCGCCCGTCACCTCTTTGCGGTAGCGCGCCACAAAGGGCACCGTGGCCTTGTCGGCAAAGAGAGCCGAGGCCGCGCTCACCTGCTGCGGTCGAATCTTGAGCTCCCCGGCGATCCACCGCGCGTGCTGCTCTTCCAAAGTGTCTACGTTCGCCATCGAATCCGCCCGATCTTAAGAGAGTTTGAGTCGCTCAGCCGGCAGGCCCGTCCGCCTGCCTCGCGTCCTGAGCGGCCGCCTATCCTGCCAGCCTGGCGGAAAGGGTCAAGGCTTTTTGCCGCCGCGGGTTAGGATTTGACGATGGACGCTTCCCACCCACCCAGTCACGATCCAGCTTCCTCAGACTCGCTTCCCGGCGCCGAGCTTCACCGCGCCGCGGGAGCCGAGATCGACAACTATCGCGGCGCACGGGCGCCCTCGAGCTACGGCGATGCGGTGGCCGAGGCCGCAGCCCTGCGGGCGGGGTTCGCCGTGGTTCACCGTACCTGGGCCGGCGGGCTGGAGCTCGCCGGAGAGGACCGCGGGCGCTTCTTGAACAGCCAGGCGACCTGCGAGGTCAAGGCGCTTGCGCCGGGCTCGGGCACCTACGGCTTTTTCGTTTCGGGCAAGGGGCGCATCGAGGCCGACGTCACCGTGCTCGCGACGGCCGATCGGCTGCTGCTCGATCTGCCCGCGGGCACCGAGCGTGCGCTCATCGAGCGGCTGGAGAAATATAAGGTCGTCGACCGGGTGGAGATCGCCCGCGCCGCGGCCGCCGTTCTCGACTGTGCCGGATCCCACGCCGCCTCGGGCCTCGAGGCGCTCTTGGGAGGCGCGCCTCCGGCGGAGGTTCTGAGTCACCGGCCGGGGAGCGTCGCGGGAAGAGAGGTTCTCGTGGTGCGCGAGAGAGACATCGTGGCGGGGACGCCGCGGTGGTCGCTGCGCTGCGAGCCGTCGGCGCTGAGCGAGGTTTGGCAGGCCGTTCTCGACGGCGGCGCGGCGCCCGCGGGCTTCGCGGCGTGGGACGCGGTGCGCGTCGAGGCGGGGGTTCCCGTCTTCGGCCCCGACTTCGGACCCAACTGCTTCCCGCAGGAAACCGGCCTCGGCGAGATCGGCGTCAACTACACCAAGGGCTGCTATCTCGGCCAGGAGGTGGTCGCCCGCATCCACTATCGCAGCGGCGTGCAGCGCCGCATGTGCCGCCTGAAGGTGACCCGCGGCGATGCCGCCGTCGGCCTTACCGTGCAGCTCGACGGTCGCAAGGTCGGCAAGATCAGCAGCTATTCGGCCCTCGAGGGCGGAGAGAAGAGCGCCCTCGCC
>JBCCLG010000939.1:0-2494 GCA_039027015.1 Acidobacteriota bacterium
CGAGCAGCGCTCCGGCGCGGTGCTGGGTGGACCTGCTTCATCGATCGAGCCTCCTGACTCCGTCTACGTCCTGCCATCTGCTCAAGAAGACCGGCTGGGCTCGCTCGACCTGCTCCTGGAGCCGGCTGTCGTTGCGCACGAAGGACTCGCGCGACCAGGCGCCGAAGCGTCGCCGGGCTGAGGGCCGCTGGGGCCAGTCGTCCGCGCTCGTGCGGTCCAGAAAGCGGCGGGCCGAGTCCGGATTTTGCGAGGCGTCGTGGACGAAGGCGAGCAGAAGCCGGATCCGGGTTTCCTCGGGGAAGGCGCCGAGGGCCTCCTCGAGCAGGGCCTCGGCCTCCTCGAGCCTGCCGCGGTCGATCTCGAGGCGGGCGAGCTCCTGGAAGGCCACCGCGCGGGCCCACGGCGGTCCGGGTCCCCGGGCGGCCTTCTCGAACAGCCTCTGGGCCCCGCGCCGCTGGCCCTCGACCAGCTCGAGGCGGGCGAGGCGCAGGCGGGCCTCGGCGTTCTCGGGATCCTGCTCGAGCAGGGCGCTGAACGCGTCGCGCGCCCGCTGGCCGTCGCCGATCAGCTGGTAGTTCATGCCCAGGGCGAGCAGCGCGGTGGTCTGCTCGGCGTCCATGCTCAGGGCCTTGCGAAACATGCGCTCGCTGAAATACACCATGTCGGCAAGCTGCAGCTCGCCGCCCAGGCTGACCAGGAGAGTCGCCGCGGTTCGCTGCGCCGCCTCGCGGTCGGGCGAGACTTTGATGAAGAGCTCGACGAGGCGGAGGGTCATGAAGCGCGCGTGGGTGGAGATCAGCGTGCGCCGGAGGCGCCGTGCCTCGCGGTAGAGATCGAAGTGCAGGGCCGCGATGGGCAGCACCGCCTGCGGATACTCCGCCTGGGAAAGCGCCGCGGCTTTCTTGGCCGCCGTGCCTTCGAGGGCCGAGAGGCCCGCAAACGCGCGGGCCCGCTCGTATTCGGCCTTGGCGAGGGCCTTGAGGCCGAGGGCGCCGTAGCGATCGGCGATCTCGCTGGCGAGGAGCACGTGCCGGCTGCGCGCCGCGGCGTCGCGGCCGCCCGCGAGGTGGGCGTACACCTCCTTGAGTCCCTCTCGCAGCATGCGGCTGGGCACCACCGGAGCGCCGCCCGGGGGGGCGGCGGCCGCCGCGGTGAGCCGGGGCGCGTCGGGGGCGGTCAGCCTGGCGACCAGCCACGGCCAGGCCTCCGGCCTCGGCGGCTCGGCCGAGCCGGCGGCGGCCTCGGCCGTCTCCGGGGAGGCCTGCGAGGCGTCGATCACCAGAACCGGCAGGGTGGCCGAGCGGTAGGGCTCGGCGCCCGCGCCCGCCGCCGGCAGCACGGCCCGCAGGTCGAAGCTGCCGAGGGGCAGGTTCGCGGTGTCGGCGATGGCCTCGAGGCGCCTGGCGCCGCCCTCGTCGGGAGCCGCGTAGTCGAGCAGCTCGGCCCCCGCTTCGGCGGAGAGCCTGCCGTCGCCGGCCAGCAGCTCGACGGTCCAGGCCGAGCTGGTGGCCTCGAGGCCCTCGGCGCGCATGGCAAAAGGCAGCGGCTCGCCGCGCACGATCACCGCGCGGCCGGCGGGTGGCGGGCCTTTGCGGGGCGAGAAGATCGCCGGCCGCTCGAGTTTGCGACCCTCCGCGGTGAGGCGCGGCAGCTCGAGCCACCCCTCACCGCCGGCGACCAGCGGCGGGCTGAGGCGCGGCTGAATCGTCAGATCGAGCGCCGCGGAGGCTTCGCCGCCGGCCTCCGCGGTCCCGGCGGCGGGTTCGGCCGCGGCGGCAACCTGAAGAGTGCGCACCGCCAGGGCCTCACGCTGCTGGAGGCGGGCGAGAACCCGCACCGTGCCCGGCGGCTTGGGCAGCGTCAGCTCGGCCGCGTAGCGGAATCCTCGGCGACTCTCCGAGAGGCGCTCCACGTCGAGGTCGAAGGCCTGAATCAGGGTGTCCTGAATCGACTTGCCGTCCTCGCCGAGGGCGTAGGCGAAAATCTCGAGCCGTTCGGGGGGGCTCTCTTCCCCGATCGCGCTGTCCTCGTCGAGCGAGGCTTCTGCGGACGAGAAGTCGAAGAGCATGCCGACGTCGATCTCCATCGAGAGGGGCACCCGCACCGAGCCGTCGGCGCTGCCGATCGGCGCCGAAAGCACGGCGACCGGCAGGTCCCCGCCCTCTTGACCGCTCAGCAGGATGGCCGCGATATCGGCCGCCAGGCCGAGAACGCGCATCGGCCGAATGGGCGGCAGGGAGCGGCCTCGCCCGGCAGGGGGCTTCGGAGATTCCGCGGCCTGCACCCCTGGGCCTGCGGCTTCCTCAGAAGGGGCGGCGGCCGGCTGGGACAGCGCCGCTTCCGGGGCGAGGAGGACGCAGCCCGCGAGGGTGAGTCCAGCGGCGAGCGATAGGTTCAGCGTCGCGGAGCGGCGCGGTCGGCGGCGCGGAGTCGGCAGCATCACGGGCACGAAGATTCCTGTGGAAAGGGGAAGGTGTCAGCGGGGGCCGCGGTC
>JBCCLG010000940.1:0-2491 GCA_039027015.1 Acidobacteriota bacterium
CTGGAAGGCGCTGGCGGCCTCGCCCAGCTCGCTCTGCATATAGTGGGCGGCGCCCAGATTGCGCAGCACCATGAAGTTGTCAGGCGCGCGCCCGAGGGACCTCGTGAAGAGATCCTCCGCCTCCTGGTACTGGCCGCCCTGAAAGTGCAGGGTGCCGAGGAAGGTCAGGTGATGCCAGGAGACTCCTCCGGCGGCCCCGTCCTCACACTCGAGAAGGGGGAGAAGCTCGGAGATGGCGGCCTTGAGGTCGCCCTCGGCCCGGCGCAGCCGGGCTAAACCGTAGCGGGCTTCGGCGTTGAGCGGCTCCAGCTCGAGGGCCTTGGCGAAGTCCGCCCGCGCCTTCTCCAGCTCGCCCTCGTCCACCGCCACCAGGCCGCGCACGACCCGCGCCGAGGCGAGATACTCGCCCTGCTCCACAGCCCGCTCCGCCGCCGCCCGCGCCTGCACCAGCCGCTGGGCGTCGAGGCTGCCGGCGAGGAAGTCGAGCCAGTAGGCGCGCGCCAGCCCCACCAGGGCCGGCGCCGAGTCGGGTTCGAGGGCCAGGGCGCGCTGGAACTCCTCCGTCGCCCGGGCGATATGCCCCTCCAGGTCGTAGCGCTCGAGCAGCGCCGCGCCGCGCCGCAGGCGATCGCGAACCGTGAGCGTCCGCTCCCCGCGCCCCTCGACCTCGGGCGCGCCTGCGGGCCGGGCCGAGCCCGAGTCCCGAAAGAACCCGGACTGTGAAACGAACACCGCGGCGAGGGCCACCAGCGCGAGCGCCAGGGCGCCGAGCGCTGGGCGGCGAGCGGAGGATTCGCGCTCCGGTGGGGCCTCCCGATCGCCCCTCAGGGCAGGCTCCACCACCGTCAGATCCGCGGAGGGCTCCACGGCCGTGGGGCTGCCCGCGAGGGCGCCGGCGGTCGCCTCGCGATCCGGCCGGGCGGCCGCGCTCGGGCCGGCCGCGGCCGGGCCGTGAGCCGAGGAGATCGCGGCCTTGGGATCCAGGAGCAGAAGCTCGTCGACCACGGCGCGCGCGCTTTCGGGGCGGTGGGCCGGCTCCTTGGCGAGCAGGCGATCCACCAAATCCGCCAGGGCCCCCGGCGCCTGAGGCGCGAGCTCGGCCAGCGGAGCGTGGCGCAGGGTGCAGATGCGGCTCAGGGTCTCCACCGAGCTGGCGCCCCTGAAGGGCGAGCGGCCGCTGAGCATTTCGTAGAGCAGGATGCCGAGGGCGAAGAGGTCCGAGCGGCCGTCCACCGGCCAGCCCAGGGCCTGCTCGGGTGACATCCACGCTACCGTTCCGACGATGCTGCCGGCCTCGGTGAGCGACGCCTCGGCCAGCGACGCCTCGGTGACCGCGGTGCCGCCTTCCTGAGGGCGCAGCCTCTTGGCGATGCCGAAGTCGAGGATCTTGACGCTCTCTAGAGTCGCCGTCTCGCCCTCCTGGGAGCCGGTTTCGGCAACCACCATCACGTTGTCGGGCTTGAGGTCGCGGTGCACCAGGCCTGCCCCGTGGGCCACCGAAAGCGCCTCGGCGATCTGTCGGGCGAGGCGAATGACCCGCAGGGGTTCGAGGGGCGCCTGCTGCAGAATCTCAGCGAGGGCCCGGCCCTCCACGAGCTCCATCACCAGCCAATCCCGCCCCTCGGCCTCCACCCAATCGTAGACCTGCACGATCCCCTGGTGGCTCAGGCGCGCCGCAACCTTGGCCTCCCGCCGGAAGCGCAGGCGCGCGCGGCCTGGGTCGCCCGCGTCTTCCTGAATGCGCTTGAGCGCCACGGGCCGCCCCAGACGGTCGTCCCAGCCGCGCAGAACCTCGCCCATGCCGCCTCGGCCGAGTGTGCCGAGCACCCTATAGGGCCCGATCGAGCGCGCTCGCGCTTCGCCGTCGCTCACCCTTACCTCAGCCCCAGGGCCTTCATGCGCATCTTGAGGCCGCGGGCCGAAACCTCGAGCTCCGCCCCGGCCCGGTGCAGGTCGCCGCCGCTGCGGGTGACGGCCGCGTTGATCTCCTCGGCGCCGAGGCGGGCCGCGGTGCGCACGCGGGGGCAGGCCTCGATGAGGTCGTAGAGCACGGTGCGAGACAGGCCCAGGGCCTCGGCGGCGGGCTTGGGCTCCCAGGCCGCCTCGCGCAGCGCGGCAATCAGCTCCTCCTCGCTGATATCGGAGGCCCTGCGGTAGGCCCGTCGCCAGCCGCCGGCGCGAGGCTTGGCCTCCCGGGCCGCGGCGGCGCCCGAGGCCTCGTGAGGCCCGGGGTCTCGAGGACCTTCCGCGGCCGGGGCCCCCAGCAGGGAGTCGATTTTTTCCGCCGAAAGGGGTCTCGAAGAGCCGGCCTGAAGAGTCGCCGCAAGCCGGCGGGCGACGTTGCGCAGCTGGCGGACGTTGCCCGGCCAGTCGTGACGGGCCAGGCGGCTTATGAGTGCCGCGGACGGCTGAGCCGCCGGGCCGGCGGCGTCTCCGCTCAGCCCCTCGAGCTCGGCCTCGAGAAAGTGCGCCAGAAGCCGGCCGAGGTCGC
>JBCCLG010000941.1:0-2480 GCA_039027015.1 Acidobacteriota bacterium
CCACCGCGGCGAGCGCGAGGGCGCCCCCCCAGCCGTAGAGCTGCCTGAAGGAGTCTCTCAACTCCTCAAAGGAGCCTGCCGCCATCAGGCCGAGGGCCATCAAGAAACTCACGAAGGCGAGCACCGAGAGGGCGTTTGCCACCATCGCCGGCACGAAACGCAGGCGCATGGCCCCGGCGCCGTAAAGCATGAAGTTGCGCAGGAAAGGCAGGAAGCGGTTGACCAGCAGAATCGCCTCGCCGTTCTGCTGCAGCAGGCGCTGGAGGCTTTCCGGCGGCCCCTGGCCGCGCCGTCGCCAGCGCGAGAGCTTGTCGAGGGCCACGCTGCCGTAGCGGTAGCCGAGAGCAAAAGCGAGAACCGAGCCGAGGATGCTGCCGGCGGCCGCCGCAACGAAAACCTCGACGGCCGGCACCGCGCCCTGACCGGCCAAGAAGAAGCCGAAGAGCATGATCGAGTCGCCGAAGTAGGGGGGGAAGACAAACTCCAGCCACGCCGAGAGGAAAACCAGCAGCAGCACGGCGGTCGGCGAGAGCGCGAGGGCGAACGCCAGGAAGTCTTCGAGTGAGCTCATAGGGATGGATCTAGGAGTCGCGGGCCGGCGGGCGCGGAGGCTCGCGCGTGGCGCTACTTTAACGGGCCGGCGCGCTCACTTCTTCGTCGCCTTCAGGAGCGGGGTTTCAACGATGTGATACACAGTCCCGGTGACCAAGAAGCGGCCCAGCAAGAGCCTGCCCCGGGAGCATCGGCTTCGCTTCTTCCGGGTGCTCTTCTTCTTTTCCCGGGCCTTCGCCCGGATCCTGATCCGCGACATCCTGATCAACCGGCCAGGCCTGCGCTGGCTGCGCGGCGACCCCCTGGCCCGCTGGACCGACCTGGCGCGCCGCTTTCGGCGCCTCGCCGTGAACCTCGGCGGCGTGTGGATCAAGCTCGGTCAATACCTCTCGACGCGGGTCGACATCCTGCCCCTCGAGGTGACCCGCGAGCTGGCCGACCTGCAGGACGAGGTGCCGGCCGAAGACTTCGAAGACATCCGCCGCGCCGTGGAGGAGGAGCTGGGCGAACCGCTCGAGCAGCTCTTCGTCACCTTCATGGAGCGCCCCTTGGGGGCCGCCTCCTTCGCCCAGGCCCACGAGGCCCAGCTCTCGACCGGCGAGCCGGTGGTGGTCAAGGTTCTGCGGCCGGGCATCGAAGACGTGGTGGAGGTGGACCTGCGCGCCTTCGGCATCACCCTCTCGTGGCTGTCGCTGTGGTCGGTGATCAACCAGCGGGTCGACCTCTCGTGGGTCGAGGAGGAGTTCGCCGTCACCACCCGCCGCGAGCTGGACCTCACCCAGGAGGCGCGGCACGTGGAGCAGTTCGCCCTCAACTTCGCCGACGACGGCGAGGTCCACGTACCGCGGGTCGAGTGGGAGCTGACGGGTCAGCGCGTCTTGACCGAAGAGAACGTCGCCTACATCAAGATCACCGACGTCGAGCGGATGCGGGCCAACGGCATCGAGCCCAAGCGCGTCGCCAAGAAGCTCTATCAGGTCTTCATGCAGCAGGTCTTCGTGCACAATTTCGTGCACTGCGACCCGCACCCGGGCAATATTTTCGTGCGGCCGCTGCCGCGAGACCCCTCGCTCTTCGACGAGGTCACGGCGCGTGCCGGCGACGCCGCCGAGGCCCTGGGCGCCGAAGACGCGCCCTTCGCCGGCGCCGGCACGCCCTTTCAGCTGCTCTTCATCGACTTCGGCATGGTGGCCGAGGTGCCCCAGCGCCTGCGCGCTTCGCTCCGCACCTTCCTGATCGGCCTCGGCAACCGCGATGCCGCGGCCCTGATCCAGGCCCTGCGCGACGCCGGCAGCCTGCGGCCGGGCGCCGACCTGGCGGCTCTTGAGGAGGCCCTCGAGGCGGTCTTCGACCGCTTCTGGGGCCTCGACATGTCGGATATCAACCGCGTGGGCTTCCAGGAAGCCGCCTCCCTGTGGTCGGAGTTCGGCCAGCTGCTGCGCGAAACGCCGATTCAGGTGCAGGCCGACTTCATGTTCACGGCCAGGGCCATCGAGCTTCTGACCGGCATCACCAACACCCTCGACGAGGCCTTCAACCCGTGGGACGAGGCCGTGCCTTTCGCCCAGCGCATGGCCTTCCAGGAGCTGGTGGACTGGCGGATTCTGTCGAAGGACCTGTTTCGCCAGCTGAGCAGCCTGGCCAAGCTGCCGGCCGAACTCTCGCGGGCCACCGGCATGCTGCAGCGCGGCCGGCTGACCGTGCGCAGCGCCCTCGCCCCCGACACAAGGCGGCAGTATGAGCGTCTCGAGCGGCGACTCGGGGGCCTTGAGAATTCGGTGCTCGCGGCCGGAACCTTCGTGGCCGGCGCGATACTCTACGGACATGATCAGGATCTCGGCACCGCTCTGCTGGCGGCCGGCGGCGTGCTCGCCCTCCTCTCGAGGATTCGGCGAGGCTGAGCGCCCGCGGCGCCGGAGGTTCCGCCC
>JBCCLG010000942.1:0-2474 GCA_039027015.1 Acidobacteriota bacterium
CCTTGGCGTAGCCCGAAAGGGTCGAAACCCCGCGCAGGCTGCCGGTTTTAGCCAGCACATTGCCGCGGTAGGGACCTTCTGCCAGCCGCTTTTCCCAGCGCAGGTCCGCCTCGCCGGAAAAGGGCAGAGTGCGCACGAATTCGCCGCCCCAGCGGTGGTAGAACATGTGGCGCAAAAGCGAGGTGATCTGACGAGGGGTCGCGCGGTTGTCGCGGCTCATGCCCGAGCCGTCAGCCACCTCGAAGGCCGCATCGTCGAGGCCGATCCCGCGCAGGAAATCGCTCACCACCGAAGCGCCCGCGGGCCACGTGCCGCGGCCGCAGTAGCGCGCGCCCAAAAGCTTCAGAACGCTCTCGGCAAAGAAGTTCTGGCTGCGCTTATTGACCACCTCGAGGGTGGTGAGCAGGTCCGAGCGGTGCACGGTCACCGGCCGCCAGGCGGCGCCGACGAGGCGCTTCTCGGTGACCACTCGGCCCTCGACCTCGATACCCGATTCGGCCAGCGCCTGGCGCAGGGCGGCGCCAAAATAAGCCACCGGATCGTCGACGGAAATAAAGGTATCGACCTGGGTTCTGCCGCGCCATAAGCGCCCCGACACCTCGATCGTGCGCCGGGTCGCGGCGTCCGCGGCGAGGGCGTTGCGCCCGATGCGCAGCCGCTGATCCCGAGAGCGTGCCGTTCGAGTGACCGAGCCCGAGAGCCTCATGAACGGCACCTCCGGCAGCAGCGAGAGGCGCGGCCCGCCGCCCGCGCCGCCCACCGGCTCGACCTTGACCAGCGCGCAGTTGTCGTTAAAAGAGAGGGCCGCCACCGGCGCCTCGTACCATCGATCGAGCTGATCCTTGGGCCAGGTGGGGTGCACCAGCTGATCGTCGAAAAGGCCCGTGGCCAGAACGATCTCGCCGGAAATCCTGCGGATACCCCCAAAGCGCCGGAGCGCCTCGGCCCACTCTCGAAACGGCGCGAAGCTCTCGCCGTTGTGGTGGCGACCCGAGATATTGGGATCGCCGCCGCCGATCACCCCCAAATCGCCCTTGAGCACGCCGTCCACCACCTCGCCGCGCACCATCACGGGTGTCTCGAAAAAGAAGCCCGGCCCCAGATGATCGAGGGCCGCGGCGCTGGTCATCAGCTTGGTGTTCGAGGCCAGAATCCGCATGGCGTCGGCGCGGTAGGCGTAGACCTCCTCGGCCTCGTCGAGAGCGACCACGTGCACCCCCATCTCGCTGGAGGCGCTTTTGGCCGCGCGCACCTGACGGTTGATCTCCGACCCGAGATCGGGCGACTGGGCCTGCGCGGGGTTCGGGGCGAGCAGGAGCGCCGCCGCGAGCAGGACCGCCGCGATCAATTCCAAAGCAGCATGCCCGCCACCGTCGCGGTGGTGAAAGAAGCCAGCGCGCCGCCCAGAAGAGCGCGCAGGGCGAGCTTCGAGAGGGTCGGCCGCAGGGACGGCTCGAGGGCGCCGATGCCGCCGATCTGGATGCCGATCGAGGAGAAGTTGGCGAAGCCGCAGAGGGCGTAGGTGGCGATGATCAGCGATCGGGGCTGCAGGTCGGCGGCCTGAATATGGTTGGCCAGGTAGCCGAAGGCCACGAATTCGTTGAGCGCCAGTTTGGTGCCCAGCAGGTTGCCCACCGCCCCCGCGTCGACCCACGGCACGCCCATGATGAAGGCCAGCGGCGCCAGCAGGGTGCCGAAGAGGGTCGCCACGCTGCCCGGGAAAATGCCGGCGATCTCGCTCGACCCTTCGATCGCCGCGCCGCCCATCAGGTCGCCGTCGACGAATCCGTCGATCACGCCGAGGAAGAGGTCGAGGCAGGCGATCAGCGAGATAAAGGCGATCAGCATGGCGCCGACGTTGAGGGCCAGCTTGAGGCCGTCGGTGGTGCCGTTGGCCGCCGCCTCCACCACGTTGTCCGCGGTCTGGACCTCCGGCACGTCGACGTCGCCCGAAGTGACCGACTCCTCGGTCTCCGGGTAGAGCAGCTTGGCGATCACCAGGGCCGCCGGCGCCGACATCACGCTGGCGGCAATCAGGTGCCCTGGATCGACGCCCATCTGGATATAGCCCGCCAGCACGCCGCCTGCGATGGTGGCGAATCCGCCGGTCATCACGGCGTTGAGCTCGGATCGGGTCATCTCCTTGAGAAAGGGCTTGATCAGGATCGGCGCCTCGGTTTGACCCACGAAGACGTTGGCCGAGCACGACAGGGTCTCAGAGCCCGAGGTTTTGAGGCTCCAGTGCATGAAGCGAGCCATCGCGCCCACCAGCACCTGCACCACCCCGAGGTAATACATCACCGACATAAAAGCCGAAAAGAAGATGATCGTCGGCAGCACCGAGCTCGCCCTGGCCCGGCTTCGGCTTCCAGTTCGCGTTCTCGGTGCTGCCGACGATCATCTTCTTTTCGGCTTTTATGTCGGTGATGTATTACCTCGGGGTGGTGCAGGTGCTGGTGGGCGCGATGGCTCGC
>JBCCLG010000943.1:0-2471 GCA_039027015.1 Acidobacteriota bacterium
GAGCGAGGAGAGCGGCGCCTCGACCGGGCCCGGCGAGCTGCTCAGCAGGGCGGTGTGGAGCCAAGACTTTCTCGACTGGCTGCGCTCTGGCGGCGGAGCGCCGGCCGAGGCTCGCCTGAGCCTCAGCCGGCGCTCCGCCGCCAGAGCGCAGCCAGTCGAGAAAGTCTTGGCTCCACACCGCCCTGCTGAGCAGCTCGCCGGGCCCGGTCGAGGCGCCGCTCTCCTCGCTCGACGCGCGCCGTCCCGGACGCTCGAGCCACCCCCGATGCGAGCGATTCAACCACTCCTGCCAGCCTTCGAGGGGCTCGGGCGCGTACTCGAGCAAGCCATCTTCCGCCGCCAGCTGGCCGGCCACCCGCGCCCCCGGCACCAGCCCCTCGCCCCCCGGCGCCTCGCCGGAAGGTGCCGCAAGAGCCTCCGCGACCCACGGCCAGGGGCTCGGGTCGCGCCCCTGCACTAGGGTGCTGCAGCGCGCGATGCAGGCCATGAGAGCCCCCGGGCTGTGCCCTTGCCGAATCCGCTTGATCAGCGGATTGACGAAGAGGTCAAGCTCCGGGTCTGCCTCGGTCCGGCGCTTGAGGCTCTCGGCGGAGGTCACCGGATCCGGGGTCAAGGGGAGCCACTCGAAGTGCCGACACCGCACGAGGGTCGACTCCTTGAACTCGTCCCGGAACTCGTCGGAGGCCGAGTCCTCGTCCCGGTCGGCCCCCGCTCTTCCTCGCTCGCGATCGACCAGGCCGGCGTCTCTCAGCATGGCGACCTCAAACTGCCCGCCGCGGAAGCGGATCAGGCCGAGACAGCGCAGGATGGCGAAGTTGAGCGCCAGCGAGGGGAGATCGCTGTTCTCCACGTGTCGGGCGATCTGGATCGTGCTCCTCTCGCGCTCGGTCCACGGCTCGATCTCGTGGTCCCGCGAGGCGTGAACCCAGAAGAGACGCAGATTGTCCAGGGACTCGTCGCCTCCCGAGAAGCTGAGGCCCTGCCAGTCTTCGCCCAGGCGCTCCAGGAGCCCTAGCCCCAGCCGGCCGAGGCCGATCACCAGGGTCGGAGACGGAAAGACGCGCGTCGTTGCCATCGCTAGGAATCCTGACGCGGCTTCTCGCCGTTCTCCTCGGGCTTCTCCTCCGTCGGCTCCTCGGCCCCGCCCTCCCCTGGCTTTCCCTCGGGCTCCTCGCCGCGCCGCGCCCCGGTCTCGCCGCGGCGCGAGAGATTGGTGATCTTCTCGAGGGCCCTGCTGAATTTCTCGGGCTCCAGGGGCTCGAAGAACTCCTGGAACTCGTCCGGGACCCTTCCCGGCCGCTCGGGATCGAGCAGTCGACGCCACTCCTCATCGAAGCTGTCGAGGATCTCGATACTCTGCCGGACGCTCTGCCTCCTGGACGCGGCGGACGAGTCGCCGCTCGACGCCGCTGAGGACGAGGAGTCCTGGGAGATTCGGCTTTCCGCCTCCTGATTGCGCAGGCCCTTGAGAAGACTCGCGAGGGCCTCCTGCAGACGCAGGTAGGAGCTTTCAAAATCCTCCAGCCGCTCTCGCTGCTCGGGATCTGGGTGGGGGGCATATTGCGACTTCAGCTCCTCCCGCTGACGCCGCCAGAGGAAGGGCAGCCTCGCGATTTCGGCCAGCAGCTTGGGCGAGAGGCCGTCGCGAATGGCGTGCAGCATGAATTGATACATCGCGAACTTCACCCGCTCCTCGCGCATCACCTGGGGCAGGTTCTCGATCGCCCGGGTCATGGTCGAGCCCAGCAGAGAGAGAGCCTTATCGTGGGCGCTGCGGATCTCGGCCGGGTCCATGACGTCCGGATCGACCAGGAAATACTGGCCGTCGCGTTTCAGGATGCAGCGGTGCCCCAGGAGGTTGGGATGGCGGGCGCGCAGCAGGCAGGCGAAATTGACGATGTGGGAAGTCACGGTCTTGCGCCGGTGAATCTCCTTGGCCGTCGTCGGATCGAGATCGTCGAGGCTGTCCTCCCAATTGCGGTCAATATGCAGCGTCTTGGGCTGATTCTCCTGATCCTTGAACTCGTGATAGTCCGTGCGCATCTCCTGCATGCGCCCGAAAACGTAGAGCGGCACGTTGAGCACCGCGCGGTAGAAAATGATTTCTTTCTCGTTGTGCCAGGAGCTGGTCACCCACTTCAGTTTATCGATGTCCGAGCCGCGCAGGGCGTCCTCGATATTCGAGTTCTGAAAGTTCTCGTCGATCGCCGCCAGAAAGACGTGATCGGGACGCACGCCCCCGTGGTGATCCCGCCCCTCCTCGTAGACGCAAAGCATAGAAGCCTTTTCTTTGACCACCCGCTTGATCTTGTCGCGGAGGTAGTCGCGGTGCAGCGGGTCGGCGAAGTCCACTTTTTTCTCGCCCGGCAGCATGTTGTATTCGGCGATCAGGTTCTGCAGCACCTTGGTGCCGTCGCCGCCTTTGATCTCTTCGGCGTGGCTGCGGTAAAGCGCGCGGTAGGTGACCTCCA
>JBCCLG010000944.1:0-2470 GCA_039027015.1 Acidobacteriota bacterium
CCCCAAGCTTCAGCGACTCAAGATGAGGATCATGAGAGCCTATTCGGGCCTCTGGCTGATGGTCTACAAATAGGCGCGGATCTCGTGACTCTGAGGGCTTCTTGACATTTCTTGCAAACGCTTTACGCCCTCCTGATTCGCTCGGGTCGAGTCGGCCGTAGGCTTTAGGGCCGCATGCGCTCGCCCCACCCCATCCACCCCGTCGTCCGCTTCGCCGTCGAGCGGCGGGTCACGATGGCGATGATTTTGCTGGGCGTTCTGGTGCTCGGCGCCCTGGCCCTCGACCGCCTGCCGCTCGAATTCCTGCCGACGAACTCGTCGTCCAACGTGTCGGTCTCGGTCACTTTTCCCAGCTCCTCGCCGGAGGAGGTGGCGCAGCGCGTGGTGAGGCCTCTCGAGGAGAGCCTGGGGACGCTGGGCGGCATCGAGAGTCTCTCTTCCTCGGCTTCGGCGGACGAGGCGAGGCTGAACGTCTCTTTCCTCTCGGGCACCGACATGGATTTGGCGACGGTCGAGGTGCGCGACCGCGTCGATCGGGTGCGGCACCGGCTTCCCGACGACATCACCCGGATTCGCATCCGCAGGTTCCAGACCACCGACCTGCCCGTGCTGCGCTTCCACCTGGCCGCCGAATGGCCGCAGGATCGCCTCTACGACTTCGCGGAGCGCACCGTCCAAAGGCGGCTCGAGCGCCTGCCCGGCGTCGCCCAGGTGCAGATCCGCGGGCTGCGCAGCCGGCAGGTTCAAATCCGCATCGACTCGAGCCGAATGGCGGCCCACGGCGTCGAGGTGAGGGAGCTGAGCGGCGCCCTGCGGCGCAACCATCTCGATCTCTCCGCCGGCACGCTCGACGAGAATCAAAAGCGCTACCTGGTTCGCGCGCTCGGCCAACTGCGCAGCCTGGAGGAGATTCGGCAGCTGCCGCTGCGCTCCGATCTGCGATTGGGCGACGTGGCCGAGGTGCTCTACGCCTACCCCCAGCGCGAGTCCTTCAACTTCCTCAACGGCGCCGAAGCGCTGTCGGTGCGCGTTTTCAAGACCTCAGACGGCAACCTGCTCGAGATCACCGATCGGGTCAAGGAAGAGCTGGACCGCCTGGCCGCGGACCCTCGATTCGCCGGCCACGCCTCGCGGGTCTATCGCGACAGCTCGAAAGACGTCCGCCTCGGGCTCTCGCAGCTGCGCGACGCCGGACTCTTCGGCGGACTGCTGGCGATCCTCGCCGTTTTCGTCTTCCTGCGGCGGGTGCGCACCACGGCCCTGGTGGCCATCGCCAACCCGGTCTCGGTGGTCTTCACCTTCGTGCTGCTCTTCCTGCTGCGCCAGCTGGGACTCTCGAACCTGACCCTCAACGTGGTCAGCCTGATGGGGCTGGTAATCGCCCTCGGGATGCTGGTGGACAGCTCCATCGTGGTCATCGAATCGATCTATCGGCGCATGGAAACCTTCGGCGAAAGCTCGCGCACGGCCGCTCTGCGCGGCGCCTCCGAGGTCGCGCTGCCGATTCTGGCATCCACGGTCACCACGCTTTGCGTCTTCGTGCCGGCGCTTTTCCTGCGCTCCGGCGGCGGTTTTTTCTCGCGCTTCCTGGCGGAAATCGGCACCACCATCTGCGCCGTCATGATCGCCTCTTTGCTCGTCGCCCTAACCGTCGTGCCGATGAGCTGCGCCTTGATTTTGGGCCGCGAGAAGCCGCCCGCCCGCTCGCCGCGGCTTGAGAGGCTCGAGAGCCTCTACGAGCGCCTCCTGAGCTTCACCCAGCGGCGCCGTCTAGCGGTCCTGGTGGTGGCCAGCGGTCTTTTGTGGGGGTCCTGGCACCTCTTCTCGAGCATCGAGCGGAGCTTCGGCGGGCGCACCGAAGAGCGCCAGATCACCCTCAACGTGGACACCCCGCGCTCGTACTCCCAGGAGCAGACGGCGCGACTCTTTGAGGAGCTGCTTGCGATCCTCGAGCCGCGGCGCGAGGAGCTGGAGATCGCCGACATCACCTCGTCTTATTACGTGGGCAGCGGCCGCAGTCGCGGCGGCCGCCGGGAGCGCAGCCTGGAGATCTACCTGCGCGACGAGAGCGAGAGTCAGCTCACCACCTCCGAGGTTCGCGACCGGGTGCGGGCGCTGATGCCGAGAAAGGCCGGCGTCGATCTGCGCATCGCGCTGAGCCGAGGCCGCGGCGGTGGGGGAGGCTCCGGTCTTGAGATCGAGCTGACCGGTGACGACACCGCGGTGCTCGAGCGCGTCGGGCTCGAGGTCGCCGCCGGCCTGGAGCAGATGCCCGGACTCGCGGATGTAGACCTCTCCCTCGAGAGCGGCGACCAGGAGCTGCGGGTCAGGGTCGATCCGGCGCGCTCGGTGCAGGCGGGGCTCTCCACCGGCACGGTGGCCCAGGCGGTGCAGAGCGCCCTCTCGGAGCGCCGGGTCGAGACTCTCTCGACCGACGGTCGAGAGGTGGACATCGTGATGCTGGTGCGCG
>JBCCLG010000945.1:0-2470 GCA_039027015.1 Acidobacteriota bacterium
AAATCGGCCCCCGCCGCGGCCAAGTCCGCCGCCAAGTCTGCTGCCCGCAAGCCCGCCGCCAAGTCCACCGCGAAGTCTGCTGCCCGCAAGCCCGCCACCAAGTCCACCGCGAAGTCTGCTGCCCGCAAGCCCGCCGCGGCCAAGACCGGCGCCGGCAAGACTGCCACCCCAGCTAAGGCGACGGGCGCCTCGAAGTCCGCTGCCCGCAAGCCGGCGCCCGCCCGCAAGCCCGCGGCCGCCCGCAAGCCCGCTTCGGCAGCCGAGCCCGCGGCCGAGAAGGCGCCCGCCAAGCCGCGGACCCGCCGCAGCCGAAAGCCGGCGACGGAGTCTGCCGAGGCCGGCAAGAGGTCTGAGCCAAAGTCCGACGCCCCTACCAAGGGGTGATTCGAACACCTGAGCCGGCCCGTTCGGGCAAGCATCAAGAGCCCGGTCAGGCCATCACGAAACCGTTATTCGAGAAAGGACACAGTCATGAGCTTTTGGTTGATGCTGAGCCTGGCTATCGGCTATTTCGGGAAGGACACCAAAGTCGGCTTTGTCGGCTTCTTCCTGCTTGCCGTGCTCCTGAGCCCGATCGTGGGCTTGATCGCGCTCTACTTTGTGCGCAAAGAGGACGTCCACGCCCTGCTCGACAAGAGCAAAGAGTCCGCCGAGGCGGAGGCCGAACCGGCCGCCGCCTGATTTCGAGAATCTCGAAATCTCTTCCCCTCGCTCCCGAGGGGAAGACGCACGCCCCGGAATCGCTTGCGGTGCCGGGGCGTGCCCCTGATAAAACAAAGCCTCGACGCACCCGCGCCGCCGCCCTGCCTGCCGTGTACGCTTTTATTTTCCGCTTCCGGAATGTGCCGCCCCGCCTGAGCCCGCGATGAAAGTCCTGCACCTGATCCGCCGCGAGTCCAAAGAGGCGCTGCGCTCGATCCCCAAGATGGCCGCCACGGCGGGCCTCTCGAACGCCCTCGTGCTGGCGGTCATCAACTCCGCCGCCGGCCACGTCGACGGCACCAAAATCGGCTTCCACTACGTCGTGATGTTCGGCTCCGCCCTGGGTCTTTATGTGCTGACCCAGAAGTACATCATGATGACCTCCACCCGCGAGGTGGAGAACATGCTGCACGGCATCCGCCTGCGGATCGCCGACAAAATTCGCAAGGCGGATTTGCGAGCCCTCGAGAAGATCGGTCGCTCGGAGATTTACGACAGCGTCAACAAGGCGACCCTCACCATTTCCCAGGCCGCCGCCCTGCTGGTGGTCGGCTGTCAGTCGGGCCTGCTGATCGCCTTCACGCTGGTCTACATCGGCTGGCTCTCGCGCATGGCGCTCGCTCTCTTCCTGGTGTGCTTCTGCCTCGCGCTGGCCATCTACCTCTACGAAACCCGCGACGTGCAGCGGCGGCTCCAGGAGTCGATCCGCATGGAGAACCGCCTCTTCGACCTGCTCACCGACATGCTCGACGGCTTCAAAGAGGTCAAGATGAGCCAGGATCGAAGCGACGCCCTCTACGAGCACTTCCACGGCGTCTCGCGGGGCGCCTCCGACCTCAAGGCGGAGCTGCAGGCCAAGCAGTCGATCATGTTCATCTTCACCCAAACGACTTTCTACCTGCTGGTGGCCGCCATGGTCTTCGTGCTGCCGCAGTTCAGCGAGACGGCGCCCGACGTGATCGCCAAAGTCGTGACGGCGATCCTCTTCATCCTGGGGCCGATCTCGAGTTTCGTGGGCGCCATCCCGGTGTTCAACAACGCCAACGCGGCGGCCGACAACATCGAGCGTCTCGAGAATCAGCTCGATGAAACCAAGGTCCACGAGCCGCCGCCCGCAGCGCTTTTCCAGGACTTCGAGACGCTGGAGGCGGACGGGCTGACCTTCAGCTATCGCGATGAAAACAGGCAGACGAGCTTCACCGTCGGGCCTTCGGAGCTGACCATCCACAAAGGGGAGATTCTCTTTGTGACCGGCGGCAACGGCTCCGGCAAGTCGACTTTCCTCAAGCTTTTGACCGCCCTCTACACGCCGGAGACGGGCGTCCTCAGGGTCGACGGCAAGCCCGTGCACAGCTCCAACGTGACCGACTATCGGGCCCTTTTCTCGACCATCTTCTCCGACTACCACCTCTTTGCCCGCCTCTACGGCGTGGAGTCCGCCAACGGCCGGGCGGACGAGCTGCTGCAGGATCTGGAGCTCGACGCCAAGGTGCATTTGACCAACGGCGAGTTCAGCCGCCTGGGGCTCTCCACCGGGCAGCGCAAGCGCCTGGCTCTCCTCGTGGGCCTTCTCGAGGATAAGCCGATCTACGTTTTTGACGAGTGGGCCGCCGACCAGGACCCGGCGTTTCGGCGCAAGTTCTACCGCGAGATTCTTCCGGATCTCAAAAAGCTCGGCAAAACCGTGATCGCCGTGACCCACGACGATCACTACTTCGACGCGGCCGACCGTCGCTTCAAGATGGATGGAGGTCAGCTTGAGCCAGCC
>JBCCLG010000946.1:0-2463 GCA_039027015.1 Acidobacteriota bacterium
GGAAGGGCGAGTGAGGGTCTCGCCGGATGGGCCGGATCTGCGCCGTGGGTGCTCGGCGACGCGAGAGGCCGCGCCGCTCGGAAAATCTTGCTCGGTGAGAACCCAATAAACGCCGAGGCCGTTGGCCTCACTAAACCAGGGTCAGGGGCGCGGCAGAAAAATATAGGCCGGGCTAAAAAATTTCTGAGACTCAGCCCGAGCCGTCCTGGAGCGACGCCCAGAGGTGGAAGGTCGCCAGGCTGCGATGGGGCGCGAAGGCGGTCATGAGCTCTCGGGTCTCGTCGGAGCCAGGACGGTGGTCGAGGGCAAAGTAGCCCTCGAGGGCGCGGGCGAGCGCCACGTCGCCCACGGGCACGCAGTCCTCGAGCCCCAGGGCGCGCATCATCAAATAATTCACCGACCAGGGCCCGAAGCCGCGGATGGCCAGCAGCTGACGCTCGATGTCGAGGGCCGAGCGGTGACCGAGGCCCCGGGCGTCGATCTCTCCACTGCAGATCTGGCGGGCGACGCCCTGGAGATACTGCTCCTTGCGCCTTGAAAAGCCGAGCCGATAGAGCTCCTCGGGTCCTGTGGAGGCCACGTCTTCGGCGGTAGGGGGCGCCAGCATGCCGCCGGCGCCGCTTTTTCCTCCTGCCAGGGGCCGACCGAGATGATCGGCGATCGCGTTGCGCATCTTGAACGCCACCACCAGACTCACCTGCTGACCGCACACAACCCAAGTGACGCCGTCGAAGAAGGCCGCGGTCTGCGGCACCGTCAGCCCCTCGCGACCCTCGATCAGCCTCGAGTGAGGGCCCTCGGCCACGCGGCGCTCGAAGGGCTCGGGATCGAGGTGCAGGCCGAGTAGCCGGATCAGGGTCCGGTGCGCCCAGGGCGCCACGGAGGGCTCCTCGGCGCCCGCGAGAAGGCGGGCTTCGGCGACGCGCTCGGCCGCGCTTTCTGGAAGACGCAGCTCGAGGCCCAGCGGGCCGCGCGGGCCGTTGAGCGCCCACCGCAGGCGCCGCGAGTCCGCCGCCTCGTGCCGGCTCGAGGGATCCCGCGACCCGTACGCCACCGCGGCGTCGCGGCGCCACCAGCCGGGCAGCTCGAGTCGCCAGACGGTGGCCGAACGCAGGCTTAAATAGCGCGCTGGCGACAGCCGCCAGCGGGAGCGAAAGGAGGACTCGAGCGCGCGGCCGCCGCCGGGCCATTCGAGATCCGCCGCCAGCCGCTCGGTCACGGCCTCGTCTCCGCCGACCTTCACGCCGGCGAGGTCCAAGGACTCCAGCCGGTCCGCGGCGGCGTCGAGGCGCCATCTCTCGAGCAGTCGGGCGGCCGTCCGGTGGTGATGCCTCACGGCCTCGTTTTCGAGCGCGGCGCTTTCGTAGCCCAGCCGACGCGCCAGGTCCTGAACGGTCTCGAGGCCGCGGGGATCCCGCCTCGCCGCCTCGGCTGCCTCGAAGGGCCAGGGGGTCGTCTTCGTCATGAGCGCAAGCGTATCTCGCCCGGGACGGCCCCCTTCCTTATGACGCGAGGGCGGCGCGCGATGCCGCGGCCCGCCGCGCGACCCTGTCAGCAGCCGCTCGCCGAGCAGCTGCTCCAGTCCATCACGTCGCCGCTCTCGAAGTCGCTGGCGAAGAGGATGCAGGAGCCGTCCAGGCAGTCGGCGGAGAGGCGAACGGCGTCGATCTCGGACGCGGAGAGAGCGCGACCGAAAAAGAAACGCACGTCGTCGAGAGCCCCGGTGAGCGGAAAGCCGATCCCGGTGTCGTCGGCCTCGGCGCGGCGGGCTCCCAGGATCAGGGAGACGTCGAGGATGGCGTCTCCGCTCGGTACCGGCACGCCGATCGGTACGCCGTCGATGAACAGGCGGTTGGTGCCGGAGGCCGCCTCGTGGACCAGGGCCACGTGATGCCAGCTGCCGTCGTCGATTTGGATCCCGAGCTGCTTGGCCTGATCGTTGGTCTCTCCGCCTACGATGGCGTTCAGATCCGAGGCGCCGTCTCCGTTGGGGTCCGAGAGAAAGAGCTGATAGTGCCGCTGGGAGGGATCGGCGGCGCCGCGGCTCAGGATCGAGCCCTCGGCTCCGGGCTCGACCCGGATCCACAGCAGGATCGAGAAGTCGTCCTCGAGAGGGTCGGGTGCCAGAAGCGGAGAATCGGCGATCACCACCGCCTGATTCTCGTCGCCGTCAAAGAGGAGGGCGCCGCCGTCCTGCCCGAGAACCGAGATGAGCGCCGGCCCCTCCGTCACCACCGCGCCGTCCTGCTGGAGGCCGCTCCTGTCGTCGATCACCGGGCCCGGCCGATCGAGGGGCCAATAGCCCACCAGGCCGGGCTCGGTCTCTGTGAGAACGGTGAGGGTGACCTCATCAAAGACCGGGCCCTGGCCGTCGTCGGCGGTCAGCCTCTGGGTGTAGACGCCGACCTGATCAAAGAAAACGCCGGTGATCGGCGAGTCCTCGACGGTGAAGGTCGCCGTGCC
>JBCCLG010000947.1:0-2462 GCA_039027015.1 Acidobacteriota bacterium
CACGAGGTTCGGCGTTGATCCGGTTACCGGGCGCGCTGCGCGTCTTGGGGTAGCTCGCCAGTGCCGGCGGGCATTTTTGGAGAACACGCCATGTCCATCAGAGTCCTCCGCTCGTCGTTCGCTTTCCCCTGGTTCCTCTGCGCCCTCTTCCTGATGCCTGTCGGAACAGGAGCCGCCCGGGCCGGCGAAAAGGTAGAGCCTCCCGCTCGCTTCAACTCCACCCTCTTCACCTTCGACGGCCGGGTCTTTTTGACCTCGGGCGAGGGCCGGACCTCCGCCTCTCGGGGTGGGCCCATGATTCCCGATTTCCTCAATGATCTTTGGGAATTCAGCCCCAAGAGAGATGAATGGGGGGAGCTGATTAAGGAGTCAGACCTCCCCGAGACCCACTTTGGCCACACGCGAGAGATCCGCAACGGCCAGGCGATCGTTTTTGAGCCGGGCTTCCAGTCTGACGACTCGATCGAGAATCTCCTTTATCTGTCCGTCAACGACCTCTGCTTTGTCCGCCAGGAGAAATCCGAGCATCCCGACAAGGTGTCGGGCACCACGCTGGTCGACGGCCCCGACAAGGCCCTGATCGGGAGCGGCGTTCCGGGGCTCAGCATGCCGGCCATTTCCAGCGCGAGGTTTGTGGATGACGAGACCCTCACTTACGGTCCGCCGATTCCGCTCGTGAGGGGACTCGTCAACGGCCTCGGCGCCTACAGCTCGGCGTTTGATCTCTACCTGCTGCTTCTGGGCTTTGACGACACTTTCGCCTTCAATTCCTTGATTCAGGCGGTGGCGGACGACGCCGACTCCAACGGTTTGACCGGGGTGAGCTCCGCTCCCCTGCCCTCCGGGCCCGAGTTTCCGGAAACGAGGGCCTTTATGGCCTTTGCCCAGCGCGGCAGCAGGCTCGTGATCTACGGCGGCCAGCGCTTCTCGATCCTCGGCGACGTGTGGGAGATCGACGTCGACAGGCTCGCCGAGGACGTCCAGGGCGGCGGACCGGTGGGCGCCGACGCTTTTCGCAAGCTCGGCGAGCTGCCGCCGCGGGCGGCGGCCTCCATGGTCTTTCTCGACGACGACACCCTTCTCATCTTCGGCGGCTTCAACGCCGAGGGCGAACTTCTTCAGGACACCCGGGTGATCAGCCTGTCGGGCTTTGTGCCCTTCTTTGAAGACGACTTTGAAACGGGCGATACCGATAGGTGGAGCAGCGTGCAGCCGTAGCCGGCCCGCGATTTCACAGCGGGAGGAGCCGCTGAGAGGGCCACCTGGAGGCGTCAGGGGCGGAGGCTGGCGCGGAAGCGCTCGGCCCAGCCCTCGGACACCTCGAGCGGCAGATTGTCCACGATCTTCTGGGCCTCCGCCTCGTGCCGCAGAGCCTGTTCCGGCCGCTGGCGGGCGCGGGCGATCTCGGCCAGGGCGATCCGCGCCTCGAAACGGGCGTGGAGAAAACCGTCGGCCGCGCTCGCCCGCTCGATCTGCGCAGCGGCGCCTTCGAGATCTCCCCGGGCGTAGCGGAGAAGCCCCGTCTGCAGGCTGATCGAGGCCTCGATCTCCTGGGCCTCCTGGCCGGCGGCGTCAAGCAGCGCCCTCGCTTCGCCGAGGGCGGACTCCACTTCCCCCGGGCGGTCCCCCTGAGCGTTGAGAGCGCGGGCCAGCCCGAGCCAGCTGGTGGCGAGGTCGAGCGCCGCCGTGTGAGCCTCGCGGATCTCGAGGGCGCGCCTGTGCTGACCCTCGGCGTCGCGGTAGCGGCCCTCGGCGGAATCGAGGAGTCCGAGATTGTCGACCGGGTACGCCACCCACGGGTGATCGGCTCCGCCCGCGGCCTCATACGCCTTCTGGGCGCTGCGATAGCTCTCGCGCGCCGCCCGCCAGCTGCCGATGCGGACGCGGAGATTTCCGAGGCTGTTGTAGGCGGTGCCGGTTCTCGAATGGGAGGGGCCAAAGACCCGCAGGGCGGAGTCCAGGGTGGCCTCCAGCAGGGCCTCGGCCTCCTCGAGCCGTCCTGCTTCGCTCAAAACGTCCGCTAAGGTATTCCTGGATCCTAGAAGACTCCCGCTGGCCTCGTCTCCCAGCGCCTCTAGGGCCGCGATCGCGCCGCGCAGAAGGCCTGTGGCCTCCTCGTATTCTCCGAGGCGCCAGTGCACCACGGCGAGACTGTGAGAACTCGTCGCCAGAGACCTGGCGTTCTCCCCGGGCTGAGCGAGCCAGATCTCCCTGGCGCGGCGATAGATTCCGAGGGCCTCCCGCCAGCGGTTGGTCTCCTCGTGGACGGCTCCGAGGCTCAGAAGCACGGCGGCGACCTGCGGCGACGACTCGCCATAGAGCTGCTCGTGCAGCTCGAGGGCCTCGCGGAGCAGGCGCTCGCCTCCCGCGGAGTCGCCCCGATCGCTCTCGACGCCGCCGGCGAGCAGAAGGCCCTGCGCGGTGTGGATATTGGGCTCCTCGAACTCTTCCCGCGACAGGGC
>JBCCLG010000948.1:0-2462 GCA_039027015.1 Acidobacteriota bacterium
CCCGCTCGAGAACCAGCGCCGGCCCCGACTCCAGCTGGATACGCCAGGCTCCGCCCGCCGCGGGCGCTTCCGGATCCTCTTCGTCGTCCCGAGGCGCCAGGGACCACGAGCCGACCCGCGGGCCCGCCCGGGCGCCCAGCTCCGAGGCGAAGGGGAAGCGCTCGAGGGAGAAGCTGCGCCCCACCACCACGCGCCACGGCCGGGTGTCGCCGTCCAGGGAGCGCACCGAGAGGGCCGTGACCGCGGTGAACCCGCGGCGGGAGACCCGGCCGTCGAGCGGCAGCTCCCAGATCGCCGGCTCGTGCAGCAGGCTCGCTCCGGACCACGCCACGGCCTCGCCGTCGGGGTCGAAGAGCAGGGCGCCGATCTCCCGAGCGTCCTCGCCGCCGGCCTCCTCGAGCCGGCGGCGCAGGGTCTCGAAGAGGGCCAGGCGATCCGCCCCGGGAGCCGGCGGCACGCTCTCGGCGAAGTCCTTCTCGAGGTCCTTGGCGAGGGCGTCAAGACCCTGCCACATGGCCCCGTAGGAGCGCTCGATGCGCGTGCGATCGAGGGATTCGCCGGCCCAGCCGTCAAAAAGGAGAAAGGCGCCGGCGGAGACCGCCAGCAGCAGGCCGACGGCGGCGAACGCCGGCGCCCCGCGGGCGGGTCTGCCGAGACCCCGGCGGACGGCCTCGAGCAGACCGGCGGCCGCCAGCAGCACCGCCAGGACCACCGGGCCGGGGGAAGACGCCGCCAGCCCTGGACCGAGCTCGCCGCCGCCGGCCGACGATCCCGCCGCCAGCAGCGCCAGCACCGAGGCCGCCAAAAGCCAGGCCGGTAGTCCGGTCAGCGCGGCCAGAGGGGAAGGCACGCGCCCGCCCCTACCCTTCAAGCCCCAAACGATTCATCTTCATGCTGAGGCCGTTGCGCGACAGCCCGAGCTGGCGGGCGGCGGCCGCCTTATTGCCCTCGGTGCGGCGCAGCGCCTCGCGAATCGCCGCCCGCTCGGTGTCGGCGACCAGGTGGTCGAGGTGCAGCTCGGAGCTGACGTCGGGCCGCAGACCCTTGATCTTCGACAGCCTCACCTCCTCCGGCAGCATGGCGTCGTCGATCGGCCGGCCCGACGGGCAGAGGTAGACCAGCCGACGCACGATGGCGTCGAGCTCGTGGAGATTGCCGGGATAATCGTGCTTGGCGAGCGACTCCATGGCCTTTACCGTGATGCCCTGGATGCGCTTTCCCGTCTGGTGGCAGCAGCGGTTGACCGCCGCCTGGATGAGCAGCGGCAGATCCTCCCGCCGATCGCGCAGCGCCGGCACCTCGACCACGTATTGCGACAGGCGATAGGCCAGATCGAGGCGGAAGTGATCGCGCGCCACGTCGGTCTCGAGCAGGCGCTGGCTCGAGGCGATCACCCGCACGGACACCCGGCGGGCGCGCAGGCCGTCCATGGGCTCCACGTCGCCCGAGCGCAAAAAGCGCATCAGGCGGTGCTGCAGACCCATGGGCAGCTCGTCCACGTCCGCCAAGTAGAGCGTGCCGCCGTCGGCCTCGAGCAGCTTGCCTTCGCGCTCCACCGGCCCGGTGCGGCCGGCGACCTCGGCGCCAAAGAGATCGGCCTCCACCTGCAGGGCCGACGCGCCGCCGCACGAGGCCACCACGAAGGGCTCGTCGCGACGGCTGCCCGAGAGGTGCAGGGAGCGCGCCAGCAGCTCCTTCGAGACGCCGACCTCGCCGCGCAGCAGCACGGGTTCGGCCAGGTCGATGGCGCCGCGCAGCTCCTCGAGCACCCGCTTCATGGCCTGGGATTCGCCGGTGATCAGGCCGGGAGCCAGCACCAGATCGCGCTGCGCCGAGCGGCCGAAGAGCAGCGGCTCGTATTGGCCCACGTGGTGCACCAGGCCCAAGATCAGCTGATCGGTCAAGGTGTGAAGCGCCGCCTGGGGCGACCACGGCTCCGGCTCGGCGGCGTCCGGGCGGAACGCGGGCAGCGCCAGGACCACCAAATAGGGCCTCTCGAGGGCGGTCAGCTCGCGGTGGGCGATCCACGCCTCTTCGCCCTCGAGGGTGCCGAGAAAGGCGCCCTCCAGCATCTCGCCGCCGCCGGCGGAAGGCTCCAGCTCGGCGACCTGGGAGAGCAGCTCCTCTCCGTGGCCGAGCCAGCGAGCCCTGGACGCGACGACGAATTTGATGCCGCGCGTTTCCGGCTCACCCTGGAAGAGAAAGAGCACGCCGCCGCCGAAATCCTCCAGCAGATCGCCGACCAGGGACTCGAGAGTCAGGCTCGAAGCCGCGTCCGAGAGCACCCATTTGGAGATGCGCGCCAGGTGCTCGAGCATGGAGACCGGCGTCAGGGTGGGGGCGGCCGCCGGCTGGGCCACCGGCGCCTCCGGCGCGCCGGCCTCGGCGGTGACGTCCTCGAGCAGCAGCGCGATCGACCCGAGGCGAATTTCGTCGAGCACCTGGAGGCTCGAGCGCCGGAC
>JBCCLG010000949.1:0-2462 GCA_039027015.1 Acidobacteriota bacterium
GGGGCTCTTTGGGGCGAGGGGAAGCGGTGGCGCTGGGCCTGGTGCTCGGCGTTTTGGTCGCCATGATGGCCGGCCTCTTTATTTTCCGGGGCGGTGACGGTCCTGGCTTCGGGGGGCTTCCCGCCGGCGCTGCCGTTCAGATCTACGGCCTCTTTCTCGCGCCTCTTCTTGTCACCAGCCTCGGATACGCCTGGACCTTCGAGCGCTCCGGGCTGAGGGAGCAGGACCTTGAGTCCCTGCGCGAGCGATTCCCGGAGAGTCTCGAGGTCGACGAGGAGCGCGGCGACGGAGTCTCGCCGTGACGGCTCTTGACAGGCCTCTGATCCTGGTGACCGCCGCCCTTTACCTCGCGGTGGTGGTCGCCATCGGCCTGTGGGCGCTGCGCCGCACGCGCTCGGCCAAGGACTTTTTCATCGCCGGGCAGGGCGTGGGATTGATGGTCACCGCGCTGGCCACGATGTCGGCTGCTTTTAGCGGCTTTGTGTTCATCGGCGGCCCGGGGCTGACTTACCGCATGGGCATCGCCTCGCTGTTCATTTGCATTCCCGTGAGCTTTACGGCCGCCCTTCTCGCCTGGGTGGTGGCCAAGAGGCTCCGGCTGCTCGCCGAGGTGCGCGGGATCTACACGGTTCCCGACGCCATCTATTGCCGCTACCAAAGCCGCCTGGCCTCGGGGCTGGCGGCCGTCGCCGTGGTCGTCGGCACCGTCGGCTACCTCGGCGCCCAGCTGCTGGCCATGGGTGTGATGATCGAGTCGATCTTCGGCACCCGGGCGAGCCTGGGGGAGTGGAGCCTGCCGGTGGCGATGGGGGTCGGGCTGGTGGTGATTCTGCTCTACGCCACGGCCGGCGGCATGGTCGCCGGGGTCTACACGGACTTCTTCCAGGGCCTGCTGATGGTGATGGCCGCGACGGGGGTCTTCTACTACGCCCTCCAGTCGACGGGCGGCGTGGCCAGCATGACCGAGGCGATCCGGGCCTCCGAGGCCTTTGGCGCCTCTTTTCTGGATCCTTTGGGGCGGGTTCCGGCGGCGACGGCGATCGGCTTTTTCTTCGTCTTCGGCATCGGCACCCTCGGGCAGCCTCATATGCTGCACAAGTTCTACATGCTCGAAGATCCCCGCAAGCTGAAGTGGATGCCGGCCCTCGTCGGCGGCACGCAGGCCCTGTGCGTGCTGATTTGGCTGGGCATCGGTCTGGCGGTCCCGGCGCTGGTAGCCCAGGGACGACTCGAGCCGCTCGCCCAGCCCGACGACGCGTCGCCGACTTTTCTTCTTCAGTTCACGCCGGAGCTGCTGGCCGGCCTGGTTTTCGCCGGCATTCTGGCGGCGATCATGTCGACCGCGGACTCGTTCGTGAATATCGGCTCGGCGGCCCTGGTGCGCGACCTGCCCCGAGCCTTCGGCCGCAGGCTGGAGCGGGAGCTTTTGTGGGGCAGGCTGGCGGTCCCGGTGATCGCCCTGACGGCGGCCGCCTTCGCCTGGCTTTATCAGGATCTCATCGCGCTTCTCGGCACCTTCGCCTTCGGCACCTTCGGGGCCGCCCTGACGCCGGCGATCGCCATCGGCCTGAACTGGCGGCGGGTCACCGCCGGCGCGGCCTCGGCCTCCATCGCGACGGGCATGGGGCTCAACCTGACCCTCGAGTTTCTCGCCAAGCAGAGTTTTTTCCCGTCCCTGCCCAAGCCTACTTTTCTGCAGCCCGGCGTGCTGCCCACCGCCGTTTCGCTGGCGGCGTCTTTCGCGGTTCTCCTTGCCTGTAGCTGGATTTTCGGGCGGGAGGACGGCGAGGAGATGCCCGCGGACGTGCGCGCGGTGATGGATCTCTAAGCGGGGGCGTTTCGAGCGGAGAAGGTTCGGGCCTCGAGCCGAGTAGAATCCCGGAAAAACCGAGGCCTGTGCAGCGGACGATCCACCGTGCACGGGCGCGAGAATGAACCGAGGAGTTCCATGAAGATCCAACACGCCCTCTTCGCCCTTGCCCTGACCCTGATCGCCGGATGGAGCGCCTCCGCGGATCCCGGAGCCGCCGAGGAGATCCAGAGCCTGATCGAGAAGTCCTACGTCAACGGCGCGTTCAACGAGCTGAACGCGGAGGCCCTCGAGGGCGGCTTCCACCCGGATTTCGCGATCTTTTCGCCCGACGGCGAGGCGATCTCGAAGTTCCCGATCGGCGAGTGGGTTGAGCGCACCGCCAAGCGCAAGGAGGACCCGGAGTTTGACCCCGCCAAGAACGTGTGGACCCACCGTTTCGCCTCGGTCGACGTGACGGGGCACGCCGCCAGCGTCAAGATCGAGCTGTCGAAGGACGGCAAGCTGGTGTTTACGGACTACCTTTCGCTGCTTAAATTCGACAGCGGCTGGCGCGTGGTCGCTAAGGTTTATTTCCGCCACGAGTGAGGACGCGCCGCGGTGAGCCGGGCTCCCCGAGCGCCGGGGCACCACCGGCGCCGGGGTCCTCGAC
>JBCCLG010000950.1:0-2460 GCA_039027015.1 Acidobacteriota bacterium
CCTCGACGCCGCCGAGGGTGGCCTGCTCGTACACGTAGGTTCGACTGCCGATCTTCTCGCCGTTCGCGAGATAGCCGGCGAGAGTCTCGGAGTCGTTCATGCCCGGGCGCGTATAGAGCGTGACCGTGGTCTCCAGTCCGTCGTGCTTGGCGGTGTAGGCGCACTGGTCGATGGCGGGCGGCAGGTCCGCGACGGGAGGCTCTTGCTGAGTGACGGCCCCTTCGTCGGCGCCGACGATGGCCGCCAGCTCCGCGGCCGTGAGGGCGGAGCAGGCGTCCCCGTCAATGGCCGCTTCGGAGGCGCTCGGCGACTCCGCCGGAGCGGCGGCCTCGGCCTCGGGGGTCGCGGTGGCGGAGTCGGGGGTCTCGGCACCGCCGCAGGCGACGAGCGGAACGGCGAGAAGGAGCGCTCCGAGCAGGCGCACGGTGGCGGCGAGAGGGCTAGGCTTTAAGGCTGTTGACACTTGGGTTCTCCTCATCGGAAAGATATCTGGAAATTACGGAGCGCGGATTATAAGCGCGGCGAATCCTCCGCCACCCACGCCGGAACTCCCACCTCGAGCGTTTGGGCTTCCCGCTCGCCCCCGTCTCCCTGCCTGAGGATTCGCACCTCGACGCTGCCCGGCCGGTTCAGCTGGGAAAGGGCGACGCTGAAATCGTGGGCGCTCGCGATCGGGCTGCCGGCCAGCTCTACGATCACGTCTCCGGCCCGGAGGCCGGCCCGTTCGGCGATCGAGTCTCCGGCGACGCCCGTCACCCGAGCGCCGCCGGGGGCGCTCCCTGAGTCTTCGGTCCACGCGCCGAGCACGAAGGTCGGAGGCGGGCTGAGGGGAACGGCTCGAGACGTGGTGTGGACGAACGCCATCAGCTCGAAGTGTTCGGCCAGCACGATCTCGTCGACAAAGCGCAAGCCGTCGATGTCGTCCTGATCAAAAAGACCGCCGATGCTCCGGTGTTTCCGCGGCTGATGGAGCCACGCCGGAACCTCTCCGTCGCCGCCGGCCCTGAGATCGAGCACGAAGAGCGGCGCCCCGACCCGCGAAAGAAGATCGTCGATCGACCCGGGAATCGACCGCTCGATCCGGTAAACGCCCAGGACTCGCCGAGCCCAGTCTTCCCCAGACTTGGGCCAATACAGGGCCTGAAACTCCCCTTCGGCAAAAGAAAAGCCCACGGGAAGATAGTCGTCACCGAACCGATCCTCGAGGAAGCTCCCCAGCATGGGCCGACGCTTCGCGGGATCGCCGCGGTATTTGGTGACGTGGCCGTCGTGCGCCCACAGCATGATTCGAGACCCTTCCCCGTGATGCTCGAGGATCCAGCGGACCACCTCCGCCATGGTTTCGTCTCTCACGTTCGTAAGAGCGCCCCCCTGCGGCTCTTCTTCCGTCGGCCTGCTGGCCCTCACGGCGTAGCGGCCCGCTTCGGCCGCAAGGCGTAGGCGCGCGTAGCCGAACCGCGTTTTTTCAAGCGCCTCTTGATGCTTCGCGAGCCTCTCCTGCAGCTCGTCGATGGCCCGCACTACGGCCTCGAAGGCCTCCAAAGATCCGTCTCCCAAAACGCCGGGATAGCGGCTCGCGGTCGCCGGCGCGAGCTCTCGGCCGAGGCGCTCCGCCTCTTCGGCTTCAAAGGACCTCAACGCGCCGAGGGCCAGACCGAGGGGCGTGGCGGCGTCCTGAGTGTCGAACCCGTAGAGATGCAGCCGATCCTCGGGAGCGTCGCGGCGCGAGTTGTAGACGCGCATCCACTCGACGAGCTCGAGGACCTCCTCGGTATCCCACGTCCAGAAACCCTGGCCCTTGATCAGCGCCCGAAGGTCGCCTTCGCCGGTCTGTATGTAGTAATCCAGCGGCAGGCAGCCCGCGTAGCTCGCCTCCAGGCCAAAGAGCCGGAAGCCGTGCTCCTCGACCAAATACTCGAAAACTCGGTGCTTGAGCCGAAAGAACTCGCGGGTTCCGTGGGTGGCTTCACCCATGGCGACGATCCGGGCCGGCCCGATCGACGGCGCCAGCCGGCGCAGGTCGTCAAATCCCTGCCCTGGATCGGAAGTCGTAAGGGGTATGGCCCCCTCCCGCACCCAGCGGACCGCCTCCTCGAGAGTGCCTGCGTCGCCGGGTGGCACCGCAGGCTCGCCTCGAGCCTGATCTTTCGGCCCACAGGCCGCAAGAAGAGCGATCAAGGCAAGGGCAGCAGTCGATCGCGCTACGGGAGTTCTGGGCCTGAACATCATGATGGGCCGCATCATGCCATCGCGCGGCATGCGGGCCCAAGCCTCCGATTCAAGCCCGTTCGACGGCCCAAGCGGGTCTCGGCGAACCCTGGCTCTGAATCCCTCCAGGAGGCTCTGAGCTCGCCGACGGCGAGTGCGCTAAAGTGCGGAAATGAAGGAGTCTTTACAGAAACTTCGAGCCAGCGGCCGCGCCGCCGCGGCAGCCTCCGTTCTGACCCTGGGCCTGCTGGC
>JBCCLG010000951.1:0-2449 GCA_039027015.1 Acidobacteriota bacterium
CCGCCTGCTCGAGATGGGCGCCCAGCTGGCGCCCGTGGACGCCAAGCAGTGGACCGCCCAGCGCACCTGGCGCCGCGCGGTCAAGGCCATGGCCGCCGGCCTGCCCAAGGAGAAGACCCCGTCGGCGGTCGCCGCCTTTCGCCTGCGCACCGAGGAAGCCTGATCAGGCGGGCGTCTCGGCGGCGGGCTTCTCAGGCTCCGGAGCGTCGCCCCGGGCCTCGACCCGTTCGCTCCGCAGATCTTCGCGCAGCTTGATCAGCTTCTGCACCGCCTCAAACCAAAACGGCGCGCCGCGCCCGGCGAGAAAGGCCGTGGTCGCCAGGCCGAGAAGCCAGATCAGGAGGTCCCAGGGCCGCAGGCCCGGCTTGACCTTGGGAGAGTCTCCCGGCGGAGCCCCTGGCAGGGCGTCCATGCCGAGGGCCACGCGGTAGTGGGGTATGGGGTTTATGGCCTGCCGATCGTCATAGTCGAGGGCCTCGACGCTGAAGGTGCTGAGGCTGCGCTGCCAGTAGCGCACGCAGCGGCCGTCCGTTGAGACCGGCGGACAGTTTGGAAAGAGGCTCCAGCCGATGGGAAAGCCGGAGTTCTGGAGGTCGGCCAGCCCCTGCTCAAGCCGGTCGACGGTGGGCGGTTCCTCGTTCTCGGTTTCCTCCAGAGAGTCGAGCCGAGCCTCGATCACGTCCGCCCGAATCTCGGGGTCGCTGAGATAGGTGCCGAGAACGTGAAAGGAGTCGATGTTGAAGATGAGCGCCAGAACCGCGGCGCCCGCGGTGTTCAGGGCGCGGGCCCGGGAGCGATAGCGCTCGGTATAGCTCTTCCCGAGCCTCTCCCAGGCCCTCCCCAAGGCTTCGAGGAGCCGCTTCGAGTCCTCGTCTCCTAAATCTTCGAGCTCGAGGCCGAGGGGGCTCGAGGTGATCCACTCGAGGAGCTCCTCGGTGGAGTGGGCGTCGCTGCCGCGGGCGTCGAGCTCTTCGAGAAGGGCGTCGGCTGCCGCCGCCCGGGTGAGGCCGCCGTTCTCGGCCGCGACGCGCTTCCCGAGGGCCTGGTGCAGCGCCCGGCACCCCTCGCTGTTGACCCTCTCTCGGGTCTCGAGCGCCCGGGCCGCCGCGGGCCAGGCGCGGTCGCTGAAGAATTCGCGCACCATCGCCGCCAGCTGGCGGCGGCGATGGCCCCGGCGCGCGTCGAGAAAAGCGACGCTCGTGGTGGTCAGGCTGGCGATGGCCAGCATGGTGATGGCGAAAGCGAGAAAGGCGTCGAGTAGTGGCATGCTTGAGACCCTCCGAGTCGTTCAAGACTCTACAGCGCACTCGCCGGAGAGATTCCGCCATCGGATTGGCCTTCGAGCGAACAGACGGCGCCGAGGGGCGTAACAGTCCCCAGCACACGCGCACCCGCAGCCTCGCAGATCCGGAAGTCGAGAGGAGAATCCCTATGCCGCCGCAGCCGCAGCATTCACTCACCCGCGCCTTGACCTCGAAAATCGCCTCTCGGGTCTTCCCGAATGTATGGCTCGGAGACCTTCTGGCGGTTGCCTTGGCGGCGCTCGGGCTTCTGTCCACCGCTCCAGCCTTTGCCAACGCCCTCGCCCCCGTCGCGGTCGAGTCCGCGAGCTTCGCGGGCAGCTGGCGGGGGTCGGTCGAGGTTCCGGGCAGCCCCCTTGAGGTCGAGATCACGCTTCGCGGCGAGGCCCCGGAAATGACGGGCGAGATCTCGATTCCTGTGCAGGGCGTCCAGGGAATCGCGCTCGACGGCTTTGCCCTCAACGGCGAGAATCTGCGCTTCAGCATCCGCGGGCTGCCGGGCAATCCCACCTTTTCCGGCGCCCTTTCTGAGGGCGGCGAGACCTTCTCCGGCACCTTCGCCCAGGCCGCGGCGCTCCTCACCTTCAGCCTGGAGCGCCAGGAGGACCCGGCCGCGCTGGCCCGCGACCTGCTGGCGGGTCTCGAGCCTGAAATCGAGCGGGCCGTCGAGGCTTTTGGCGTTCCCGGCATGGCGCTCGCCGTGGTGCGCGGAGACGAAGTGATCTACGCCCGGGGGTTTGGCCTGCGCGACCGCGAGAAAGAGCTGCCGATGACCGCCGACACCCTCTTCCCGATCGGCTCCTCGACCAAGGCCATGACGGCCACCGTGCTGGCGATGCAGGTGGAGGAGGGAAAGCTGTCGTGGGATGAGCCGGTGACGCGCTTTCTGCCGACCTTCAGGCTGGAAGATCCCGCGATCACCGCCCGGGTCACGCCGCGGGATTTGATGTCTCACCGAACGGGCATGCCGCGCCACGAGCTGCTCTGGTATTCGGGTCTCGAGATCGACCGCGGGGAGCTGGTCTCCCGCCTCGAGCACCTGGAGCTGACCGGCGGCCTGCGCGAAGGCTTTCAGTACAACAATCTGATGGTGATGACCGCCGGCTACCTCTCCGGCCGCCTCGACGACGGCACCTGGGAGGAGTCGC
>JBCCLG010000952.1:0-2448 GCA_039027015.1 Acidobacteriota bacterium
ATAGCTGTCGCTGCGCTCTAGTACCCGGTTGGCAAAGAGCATGAAGGTGGGCGGCTCGCTGCCCACCTGGGTCGCGTAGAAGAGCTTCCAGGGCTTGCCGTGGAGATGGGGCGGCTGGTGGCGCTCGAGGGCGTCCTCGAAGAGCTGATTGACCTCGCTGGTGCTCAAACGCAGCTGGGTTCTCGCGATCACTCGGTCGACGGCCGGCAGCAGCCGATCGACCCGGCGGCCCGACAGCGCCGAGAGGTTGATCCGATCCGGCTGGCCGAGAAGCTGGTCGAGGCGGGGCCAGTCTTCCTCGAGCTTCTCGCGCTTTTCCTCGTCGATCAGATCCCATTTGTTGAGCGCCACCACCACCGCCCGCCCCAGCTCCCAGGCGTCGCCGCCGATGCTGAGGTCTCCTGTGGTGATGCCCTGGGCAGCGTCGATCATCAGAATCACCGCCGAGGCGCGCTCCATCTGACGGCGGGCGAACATGACCGCGATGTCTTCGGCGAAGCCGCTGACCTGGCTGCGCCGACGGATGCCCGCGGTGTCGATCAGCCGGTAGCGCCGCCCCTCGGACTCGAGGAGGGTGTCGATCGGGTCGCGGGTCGTGCCCGCTTGGGGAGACACCAGCACCCGCGCCCGGCCGACCAGGCGATTGACCAGCGACGACTTACCCACGTTGGGACGGCCGACGACCGCGAGGGAGGGGATCGACTCGTCTTCGCCTTCCGCCGCGCTCTCGGGCAGCAGCTCCTCCAGCTCCTCGTGCAGCTCCTCCATGCCGCGGCCGTGCTCCGCCGAGATGAGAACGAGCCTCTCGAGGCCGAGGCTGTAGAACTCCGCAAAGCCCTCCTCGGCTACCCGCGTATCTCCTTTATTGACCGCCACGACGACCTTCTTGCCGAGCGGCCTGATCGCTTCGACGACCTTCTCATCGGCGGACGTCAGCCCTTCTTTACCGTCCACCACCAGCAGGACCACGTCGGCCTCCTCCACGGCGAGGTGCACCTGCTCCGAGAGGCCCAGGGGATCGTCACCCGGAACCAGACCGCCGGTGTCGATCAGCTCGACCTGGGACTCGTCTTCTCTGCTGTAGCTGCCGAAGATGCGGTCGCGAGTCACCCCCGGCTGATCGTGAACGATCGCCTGCCTGCGGCCGATCATGCGGTTGAACAGGGTCGACTTACCGACGTTGGGGCGACCGACGATGGCCACCACGGGCGTTCTGCTCATGGCTCTCTTCTCCCTCCTGCGGCTCCCGGATCCCGCTGGCTGCCGCGGGGTGAGGCCGGGCCGAGGAACGCGCTCTCTCTTGAAATCGCTCTATCTAGGAATCGAAGGCCTGCTCTAGCTCGCGATAGAGCACGACCCAACCCTCGTCTTTGCGCTTGAGCTGGTACTTGACCCGGCTGCGCTGCCCGAGGCTCTGGTTGACGAGCTGCCGGCTGCCGAGGGTATAGGCGCTGACGTCCCACTCCTCGAGGGTGGTGGCGTAGGCGTTGGAGTAACCCCACACCGAGACCGACTCGACGGTCACGGTCTGAAAGATCGGCTCGTAGATCTGCCCCTTGTCCTCAAGCTCCTGAATTCGAAGCTGGATCCTCGCCTGCTCCTTGGGCACCGCCAGATCCGCCAGCAGCTTCGGGTTTCGCTCACCATAGGCTCTGCCCAGCCGCGGAAGGTAGTCCTCGAGCATCTCCTGGATCTCCGCCTGGTCGACTTCCGGCTCCGGCGCCGCGGCGCCGCAGCCCACCAGCAGCAGGATGAGCAGACCGAGAGCCAGGGCTCCGAGCCGCCCGCTTCTCGGGCGTACGGCGCTCTTCCGGGCGCGCGGGCGAGGCGCCCCGCGGCGAGGATCTTGCGGCATCGTCATGAACCTTGAGTCTAGCATCGTGGTGTTGGGTCTCCCGGTCGAGTTGGCAGGCCTCTTGACAGACCCGCCCAAGCCGCATCGGGTTCCGCGGGGCGCGGGCATTGACAGTCTGCAACCCTCTTTCTACAATCCGCTCTCCGCCCGCCCATGAGCCGGGCGGGCCCGCGAAAGTGGCGGAATTGGTAGACGCGCAAGATTCAGGTTCTTGTGTCCGCAAGGACGTGGGGGTTCGAGTCCCCCCTTTCGCACCACATCAGATGGCCTTCGAAGCGCCGGGTTCGCAGCTTCGAATTCACGGTCCTGAAGCCTCGCTCCGTCGCCTCTTCCGCGGCATCCTTCAGCGCCCGCCCTCGTCTCTCGACGTCCGGCCCTCAGGCCGTAGGCGCCCCGCCTACGGCCCTCAGGCCGTAGGCGCCCCGCCTTCAGCCTGCCGCGCGGGCCGCTTCGACCTGACCGGTCAGCTCGCCGCGACGAGAAGTAGCGACGCCTCGACGATCACGCGCCCGCCACGGCGCAGGACGCTTTCGACCTTGGTCATGGCGCCGAATCGTCCGGTGATCGAGCTTTCGGCCTCCACCACGACACCC
>JBCCLG010000953.1:0-2442 GCA_039027015.1 Acidobacteriota bacterium
ATTCGCCCTCTTCCCCGTCGCCGCGGGGGGCGCCGCTGCCGGGCCGGTGCTCGCGTGAGTCTCGTGCGGGGGGGGGCGCCCGGCCGGGCCCGAGCGCGTCGCGGCGCGCCCGGGCCGGCCTTCCGAGATCAGCTTCCCGGGATGCGGGCGACCATGTCGATCTCGAGCAGGGCGTCGAGGGGCAGCTTGACCTGCACCGTCGAGCGCGCCGGCCGGTGGTCTCCCATGGCCTCGCCGTAGAGCGCGTTGATCGTTTGGAAGTCGGCGAAATCCTTGAGGAAGATCGTCGTTCTCACGACGTCGGTAAAGGTGCAGCCCGCGGTGCCCAGAACCTCCTTCAGATTCTCGAGCACCCGGCGCGCCTGGGCCTCAAAGCCTTCGACCAGCTCGCCGGTGGCGGGATCCAGGCCGATCTGGCCTGAGGTGTAAAGCCAGCCATCGACGCTGACGGCCTGGGAGTAGGGGCCGATCGCGGCCGGCGCTTTGGGCGTGTGGATGTACTGCATGGGAGAGCTTTCTTTCTCGCGACAGCGGGTCAGTCGGTGGGGCGGTGGATGCCGACGTAGGGCAGATTGCGGTAGAGCCCGGCCAGGTCGAGGCCGTAGCCGACCACGAAATGATCGTCGATCTCGAAGCCGCAATAGTCGATCTCGACCTCCGTTTGACGCCGGGCCTTTTTGTCGAGAAGAGCGCACAGCCGCACGCTCTTGGCGCCGCGGAAGCGCAGTAAATCAAGGATCGTGCGCAGGGTGTTGCCGGTGTCGACGATATCTTCGATCAGCAGCACGTCGGCGCCGCGGATCGATGAATCGATGTCCTTGAGGATGCGGACCTCGCCGGGCTGCGTGCCGTCGCCGTAGCTCGACACCTTGAAGAAGTCGACGGTCACCGGCAGATCCGGAAGGTGACGGAGCAGATCGACCATGAAGAAAACCGCGCCGCTCAGCACGCCGATGGCGACCAGGCGTTCGCTCTCTGCGTAGTCGCGCTTGAGATCCTCGGCGAGGACCTCGATCCGCTTTTGAATTTGCTCACTCGAGAGCAGAACCTCTGGTCTTCCTCCGGGTGCGGGCTGACTTCGGGGAGCATCGGTGGTGTTCATGTCTTAGACTTGGGTCTCTTGAATGTGCGGTTCCGGTTTGGCAGACCCGGCCCGGCGGCCGAGAGCTGGTAGCTTCGGGTTTGCAGTATCTGAGTTCTCATTCCTGAGTTTGCGTGTCTGAGCCCGCGATTCCCGAGTTTCGTGTCCAGGGCTCAGCAACACATCTCGAGATCCTGAAGCGCCGTCGAGGTTGGCCCGGATGGCCCAGGCTCGGTGGGCCCGCTTCAACGAGAGAGAAGTCGAGGCAGTCATGTCAGTCCAGGAGCTCAATCGAGTCCACCGCCGGTACATCCGGGTCTCCAATCACTTCAAAGCGGCCTGGACCTTCCATCAGTTCGTTCAGGGCCTGCGCAAAGCCTTCCCCGAGATCGGCCCGCCGAACTATCCGGCTGACTTCCAGCAGGTCTACGGCGAGCTGAAGAAGGTCACTCAGAACCTCTCGGAGACCGCCGCCGAAGTGGCGACCCAGCAGCTCACCCAGGTGGAGCAGGGCTTGGCTCCTCTGGTGCAGTCTCTGCTAGCGGCCGACGACGTGGTGTCGCCCGAGCTGCTGCGGCAGTTTTTCCAGCGGGTCAAGAACTACGATGACAACATCCTATCCCAGCTGATCAAGTTCTATCTCTACAGCCAGGACAGCCCGGACTGGAATTTCCATCGCCTGGACAAGGCTGATTTCCTGATCACCAAGCTCACCGAGCGCTACGTCGACGGGCAGGACACTTACACCCTGCGCGACCAGACTTTCCTGCGCGAAATGAACCAGGGGCTGTGGGCCGCCCTCGACTCCGCGCCGACCCCGGAAACCGAGCTGGCCGAGATCCGTCAGCGCCTCTCGGCGGTGCGGCGCGATATAGCCGCCGCGGAGTCCATCGAGTTTCTGCACGAGAAGTCGGTGGTTCAGGGCTTTCGCGACTTCAAGCACAGCCTCGGCGAGCGCTTCTTCGAGCCCAAGGTCATGCCGGAAATTCTGGCGACCAACCTGACCCTCAAGAATCACATCCAGCGCCTCTACAAGCGCGACGAGCAGCGCATCGTCGCCGAGTATCAGGAAGTCTTCGAGCTGGAGCGCGACGTGCCCATCGACATGCAGCTCGGCGAGGAGCTCGACGAGTTTCGCGAGGCGGTCGACCGCTTCGAGAAGCAGCTGCAGGGTGACGACCTCAAGCTCAAGGAGATCGCCGCCCTGCGCGAGAGGGTGCGCTCTTTGGTGCCGCGCCTGCGTCCGCACACCGACAGCGCCGACGAAACCAACCCCGTGGTGCCGGCCCGCGAGGCGCGCGAGTTCATGGACGTCGCGGCTCCGGTGGTGCCCGAGCTGGCGGAATTCGCCTTCGTCGAAG
>JBCCLG010000954.1:0-2436 GCA_039027015.1 Acidobacteriota bacterium
GCCAGGCCCACGGGCAGGCCCAGCCACCAGTCGAGTCTGTCCAGCTGCCAGAGGTCGAAGCGCGCCGCGAAAAAGATCAGCAGCAGGCCGTAGACCGCTCGTTTCATCAGGCGGCAACTCCGCTGGCCGCGCCTTCCCGCACCGCCTGGAGCCCCTCGCTCGGCAGATCCACCATGTCGGTGAGATCGCGGTAGAGGGTCGAGAAGTCGCGATCGAAGACGTCGCCTACCAGGATGCGCACGATCGACAGGCGGTGCTCCGGGTGCTTATGCAGGAACTTACCGAAGCTGAAGTCGTTCTGGTAGAAGGCGTAGACCAGCTTGCGGAAGGCCGACATGCCGGCCAGCAGACGCGGCTCGAAGCGGCTGAGCCGCTCCTCCGAGGTGTTGTCCTCGGCCAGCGCCTCAATCACCGTATCCGCGGCCATCTCGGCCGAGCGCAGGGCGAGGAGAACGCCCGTTGAGTACATGGGATCGAGGAACCCAAACGCGTCGCCCGCCAGCACCCAGCCGTCGCCGGCGCCCTGCTGGCTCATGTAGCTGAATTCGTTCAGCACCTGCGCCGCCATCAGCTGCTCGGCCTCCTCGAGGCGCGGCACGAGGCCCGGGCACTGCGCCAGCTCTTCCTCGAAGATGGCCTGGGGGCTGCCCTTGCGGCCCTTGACCAGGTGGTCCATGTCGCCGACCACGCCGATCGACACCACGTCGTTGGGCAGCGGGATGAACCAGAACCAGCCCTTGCGGTCGGCGGTTTGCAGAATCAGCGTGGCGCCTTCGTCGATGCCCTCGTCGCGCTGGGCGCCTTTGAAGTGGGCGAAAATCGCCGCCTTCTTCAGATTGGGGTCGGTGGCGCGCATCTTGAGCTGGCGGGAGAGCAGGGCGCGCTGGCCGGTGGCGTCGATCACCACCCGGGAGCGCACGTCGTGGTGGCCGCCGTCCGAGTCCCGCAGGCGAACGCCCACGGCCTTCTCGCCCTCGAAGAGAACCTTGCGCACGCCGGTGCCCTGGCGCGCGTCGACGCCGTGCTCGCGGGCGTTCTCGAACATCAGGTTGTCGAAGGTCGAGCGCAGCACCTGCCAGGTCTGGCCCTCTCCCTCGCCGGTTTCGCTGAAGTAGAAGGGGTCGCTGGCCTTGCCGCTGCCCGAGTAGAACTGGACGCTGTACTTTTGGGGGTATTCGCTGGTGCCGAGTTTCTCGACCATTCCCAGGCGGCGCAGCACCCCGACCGTTTCGGGGATCAGCGATTCGCCGATCTTGAAGCGCGGAAAGGTGTCGCGCTCCACCAGCAGGGTCTTATGCCCGGCGTCGGCGATGAGCGTAGCCGCGGTCGAGCCGGCGGGGCCGCCGCCGATCACCACCACGTCGTAGGAAGGGTCGAAGCCGTCGAGGCTGGCGTGTTGTGAGTCCATATCAATGCATCCTTTTCTGATCGTCCTGGCTCGAGAGGGCTTTCGAAGTCGTGGCCCTTAGGGATTCCCCCGATATGTGGGCGATGGGTAAAAGTCGTCAGGCCGCTCAGCCGCTGGCCCCCGCCGGCGCGGCGGGGGCGAAGGCCATCAGCTCTTTCTCGTTGCGGATGTAAAGGCGTCCCGCGTAGAGCGTCGGCACCGTCCAGTGTTTGCCTCGGGCGACGCTGTGGGTCCACAGCTCGCGGTAGCCCTTGGCCGAGGCCTCGGCGAGCGCCAGCTTGCCGCGCTCGCCGAGAATCACCAGATGGCCGTCGACCAGCATCAGGGAACCGTGGCCGAAGCCTTTGGTGGTCCAGGCGACTTCGCCGCTCGCGGCGTCGAGGCAGCGCAGATTCTTGTTGTCGAAGCCGTAGAAGTGGCCGTCGTGGTAGACCGAGGCGCTGAACTGATTCTTCATCTTGCGGCTGCGCCACAGCTCGCGCACCCCAAGCTCGCCGTCCTCGCGCTCGAGCTGGAAGAGCGACGCGCCGGTGTCGTAGCCCGAGGAGACGAAGAGGCGGTCGGGCTCGAGGAAAATCGGCGCCGCGGCGTTGACGTCGTAGGCCGTCTTCCAGGCGCGGGTCCACAGGGTGCGGCCGTCGGCGGGGTCGATGGCGATCAGCCTTTTGCCGGTGAAGAAGACGGTTTGACGCTGGCCGAGGGCGGTGTAGGTGATCGGCAGGGCGTAGCCGGGAATGCCCGACTCGACGCTCCAGCGCACCTCGCCGCTGCCGGCGTCAAAAGCCATGAGCGCGTGGCCGGGCTTGCCGCCGACGTTCAGCAGCAGCAGATCGTCGACTACCACGGGCGCCGTCGACACGCCCCAGGTCGGCACCACGGCGCCGAATCTCTCGCGCAGGTCGTGATGCCACAGGGCGCGGCCTCGCTCGCGGTCGGCGGCCCACAGCTTGCCGAAGGCGCTCACCGCGTAGACCCGGTCACCGTGCACCGTCGGCGTGGAGCGCGGGCCATCGCCGAATTGATCGCGC
>JBCCLG010000955.1:0-2435 GCA_039027015.1 Acidobacteriota bacterium
CCGCTGACGTCGAGGGTCAGGGCCTGGCGGTCGATGGCTCCGAGGTCAAGGTCGCAGACCAAGAGCGCCTCGCGGTCGAAAACCGGCTCG
Organism: Acidobacteriota bacterium; assembly: GCA_039027015.1. Classification (GTDB taxonomy): domain Bacteria; phylum Acidobacteriota; class Thermoanaerobaculia; order Multivoradales; family J023; genus JAUIJL01. The sequence goes on from JBCCLG010000955.1 coordinate 91, forward strand.
AGCACCGCCTCGCCGTCGGGCCCGTAGATCGCGCTGCCGCCGCGCATCACCAGATCGTCCGGCTCGAGATCGCCGGCTAGATCGTGCTCGAACGCCGCCGGCAGCTGGCCGGCGGTGAGGATCGAGCCGACGGCGATCACGAAGCAGCGCCCCTCGAAGGCGTAATGCCGGCTGGCCGTTTGGTGGATGTCTTTGACGGTCGGCCACAGGGCCAGGTGGATCTCCTCGCCGTCCTCATGCAGGGCCTGGCGGGCCAGCGGCATCCAGTGCTCCCAGCAGATCAGGCCGCCGAGGCGGCCGGCGGCGGTCTCGGCGCTGTGCAGGCCGTGGGCGTCGCCCGCCCCCCACACCAAACGCTCGGTGTAGGTCGGCACCAGTTTGCGGTGGTGGATCACCCGCTCGCCCGTGGAGTCGAAAACCAGGAAGCTGTTGAAGAGCGTCCGGTTGCCGGGCCCTCGGTCCACCCGCTCGTTGACCCCGATGGCGAGCACCACGCCGCACTCGCGGGCCACGGACGCCAGCCGCTCGCCCCGCGAGCTCTCGACCACCAGGCTGTTGCGGCGCATGCTGGCGTAAACCTCCTGGGTCGGCGGGTGATCCCACAGCGCGGCGCCGCGGGCGAGATCGAGCCAGGCGGGGTAGCCGGCCAGCCAGCTTTCCGGAAAAACGACCAGGTCGGCCTGTTCGTCGGCCGCCCGGCGACACCACTCCTCGGCTTTGTCGAGGCTGGCCTCGAGGTCGTCGAAGACCGGCGAGGCCTGGGCGATGGCGACGCGGCGGCGTGAGGTCTGCGGGCTCGTCATCGCGCCACTCCACCACGGACCGCGCGCCCTGTCTATCTATCTCCCGCCTGGCCTGGAGACTCGGCGACTCGCCGGCCGGTCAGCTGCTGCGCTGGATGTCGTATTGGTCCATCTTCTTGTAGAGGTTCGAGCGCGGCGTATCGATCGACTGCGCGGTTTGAGTCACGTTCCAGCCGTGCTGATCGAGCTGGTGCATCAGGTAGAGGCGCTCTGAGTGCTCGCGAAACTCCCGCAGGGTTTGAATCGAGAGCAGGGACTCTGAGAGCTGGGCCTGGCCGCCGCCCGCGACCTGCAGCAGATCGGCCTGGGTGATCGGATCGCCGGGCGAGAGAATCAGCAGCCGCTCGACCAGGTTCTTGAGCTCGCGCACGTTGCCTTTGAACGGCAGGGTGCGAAGGTGATCGAGGGCGTCGTCGGCGAACTCTTTGCCTCGAAAGTTGTTGATCTCGCTGTAGCGGCGCACGAAATAAGACACCAGCACCGGCACGTCCTCGAGGTGCTCGCGCAGGGGCGGCGTCACCACGGGAATAACGTTCAGCCGGTAGAAGAGATCCTCCCGGAAGCTGCCGTCCTCGATCGCCTGCTCGAGATCCCGGTGAGTGGCGGCCACCACCCGCACGTCGACCTTGATCGATTTGGCGGCCCCGACCGGCTCGACCTCGCCGTACTGCAGGGCGCGCAGCACCTTGGCCTGGGTGCGCGCCGACATATCGCCGATCTCGTCCAGAAAGAGAGTGCCGCCGTGGGCGGCGACGAATTTGCCGATCTGCTTTCTCGAGGCGCCGGTAAAGCTGCCCTTCTCGTGGCCGAAAAGCTCCGACTCGATCAGCTCCTCGGGAATGGCCGCGCAGTTGACCTGCACGAAGGCTTTGTCGCGGCGCTCGCTCTGGCGATGGATGGCCCGGGCCACCAGCTCTTTGCCGGTGCCGCTCTCTCCGCGGATCAGGACGGTGGCCGGCGTGGGAGCCGCGCGGCGGATCGTCTCGCGCACTTTCTCGAGGGCCGGCGAGGTGCCGATCAGCTCGTCGGGCTCGTGGCGCAAAACGCGGTTCTCGGTTTTCAGGCGATGGCCGTCGATGGCGTTGCGCAGCCCCAGGAGCACGCGGTCGCGCTGCAGCGGCTTTTCGAAAAAGTCGAAGGCGCCGCGCCGGGTGGCCTCCACCGCCGTCTCCACGTCGCCGTGGCCGCTGACCACCAAAACGGGCATGTCGTAGCCCCGCTCCCTGAAGGCGGTCAGGGTCTCGAGACCGTCCATCCCGGGCATTTTCACGTCGAGCACCACGGCGTCGGGCGCCCCCTCGGCCACCCGGGTTAAGGCTGCCGAGCCGCTGGTGGCCTCGTCGACGCGGTAGCCCTCGAATTCGAGAATCATGCGCAGGCTGTCGCGAATCGAGGCTTCGTCGTCGACCACCAGCACGGTGCTCTGTGCTTTCTTTTCGTCCATGACCGTCCTCCAGAGAGGTCACTTTATGTCAAGTGAGGGCCGAGGACCTCACTTTTGGGTCTTGCTCGTAGGGGGTTAGTGCAAGCGCGGGGCCAGCC
>JBCCLG010000956.1:0-2433 GCA_039027015.1 Acidobacteriota bacterium
CATCCATACCTAAAGGACCCCGGGATTTTTCGCCCGCAGCGCTCACCAAACGCAATTATCTTTTCAATACGATAAAAAAAAATTACATCATCAGCGCCAGGGTGACCAAGGAGACGTCGAGAATGCCGCTGAAAAAGCCGATCCAGCCGCGTCCCCAGCTGCGCTGCACCGCCGCGTAGACCACAAAGGCCTCGGCCAGGGCAGCGACGCCGAGCCACGCCACCAGCCGCCGGTTGCCCTCCAGAGGGTTCTCCACGAATTGCCGCAGGGGCTGGTAGAGGATCACCACCACGATCAGCACCCGGACCCCGGCGATGAGCCACTCGCCGCGCTGGCCGGCGTCGACCAGATCGGGCTCCGGGGGCCGCGACAGACGCTCGAGGACGCGGCGCACCGGAGATCGGCCGGCCGGCGAGGAAGCGCGGTGGTTCATGAGCGGCTCCGGGCGGAGCTTTCGGAGACGGTCCAGGGTAAAGACATGGGCGCTGCCGCGAGTCTAACGCCCTCGGCAGACGCTTCGCAGGCCGGAACCCGCATTCAGGAGAGGAAGTCAAGAATTCTGACGATAGGCGCTCTGATGCACTCCCGCGACCGCCCTTCCCGAAGGATCTGCCTGGCCCCTAAAGCTGGAGTCCCACTCCAGCGCCGTCTGCGTGCTGCACGCCACGCTCTCCTGCACCGGCACGGTGGCGGCGGCGGTGGGCTGCGGGTAGTGCTCGTCGAAGAGCGTGCGGTAGAGGTAGGCCTCCTTGCTCTTCGGCGGCCCGATCGGAAAGCGGTCGGGCGCCTCCTTGAGCTGGCGGTCGCTCACCCGCTCCTCCGCGTGGGCCTTGAGGGCGTCGATCCAGCCGTAGCCCACGCCGTCGCTGAACTGCTCCTTTTGGCGCCACAGCACCTCGTCCGGCAGCGCGCCGTCGAAGGCGGCGCGCAGGATGTGCTTTTCCATGCGGCCCTCGGAGCACATTTTGTGGCGCGGGTGTATGCGCATCGCGTGGTCTAGAAAGTCGCGGTCCAGAAAGGGCACCCGCGCCTCCACGCCCCAGGCCGCCATGGACTTATTGGCCCGCAGGCAGTCGTAGAGGTGGAGCTGCTCGAGCTTGCGCACCGTCTCTTCGTGGAAGGCGCGCGGGTTCGGAGCCTTGTGGAAGTAGAGATAGCCGCCGAAAATCTCGTCGGCGCCCTCGCCGGAAAGCACCATCTTGACGCCCATGGCCTTGATGCGCCGGGCGAGCAGGAACATGGGGGTCGAGGCGCGAATCGTGGTGACGTCGAAGGTCTCGAGGTGCCACACCACGTCGCGCAGGGCGTCGAGGCCTTCCTGAAGGGTGTAGGTGAAGCCGTGGTGCACCGTGCCTATGGCGTCGGCAACCTTCTGCGCCGCCGCCAGATCCGGAGACTCTTCAAGGCCGATGGCGAAGGAGTGCAGGCGCGGCCACCAGGCCTCCTGGCGGTCGTCCGACTCGACGCGGCGCGCCGAAAAAGAAGCCGCTAAAGCCGCCACCACCGAGGAGTCCAGGCCGCCCGAGAGCAGCACGCCATAGGGAACGTCGCTCATCAGGTGCGAGCGTACGGAGGTGGCCAGGGCCCGGTGCAGCGCGGCGGGATCGGCCTCGCGGCTGTCCTCGGGCGCGCTCTCGAAGAAAGCGTAGTCCTGCCAGTCGCGCTGGAAAAACGGCTGGGGCTGCTCGTCGCCCGAAGTCAGCGTGTGGCCGGGCGGAAAAACCCGCAGCGAGGTGCAGACGCCGGCGAGGGCCTTCATCTCGCTGGCCAGGTAGAGCGCGCCGTCGCCGTCGCGGCCGTAATAGAGCGGAATAATGCCGATCGGGTCGCGCGCCACCAGAAACTCGCCGCTCTCGCGGTCCACCAACACAAAGGCGTACATCCCCTGCAGGTGCTCCACCAGCCGGCGGCCATCGCGACGATAGAGGGGCAGGATCACCTCGCAGTCCGAGCCGGTGGCGAAGTCGTGATCGGCCAGCTCCGCGCGCAGCTGCTGGTGGTTGTAGATCTCGCCGTTGACCGCCAGCAGCCTCGATCCGTCGCGCAGCGGCTGCTCGCCGGAAAAAGGATCGACGATGGCCAGACGCTCGTGCACCAGCACGCAGCCTTCGTCGGCCACCAGGCCCGACCAGTCCGGGCCGCGGTGGCGCAGCAGGCGAGCCTGCTGCAGAGCGAGGGTTCGCGAGTCCTGGCGCGCTTTGCGGGAGTCGAGGATGGCGAAAATGCCGCACATGGGAGAGCCTTTCGTTCAGAGAATATGCGGTCAGAACGGAGGGTGATCATAGACGCGCGGAGCCGCCCGTCAAAAGGATTCGCGCCCTCGACCGCGCGTCCGGCAAGAGCCCCGAGAGGCGGAGTCAGCGAGCCGGCGGCTTGAGTCGGGCGGTGGCCTTGAGGGAGCCGCCCGGCCGGCACTCGACGGTGCGGCTCCAG
>JBCCLG010000957.1:0-2430 GCA_039027015.1 Acidobacteriota bacterium
CGCACCTCTTCGGCCACCTCGCGAACCTCCTCCGGGAAGCACTCGGCCAGGTCCTGGTAGCCCTCGATGAAAACCTGGCGGCTTTCGAAGCTCCGCCCGAGGGAAGTTTCGGCAGGAGGCCGGGGGTCGGGACGGCTGAAGATCTCGGCCGCGCGCTCGATCAGCCGGGCCTCCTCCCAGGACGGGTAATTCAGGGTGACCTCGAGCAGGCCTCGCCGGATCGCCTGGATCAGCGCCTCCACCTGTTCGGGGTCGGCGTCGGCGGTCTCGGGCCGGGCGGCTTCCTCCACTTCGGCGACCTCGGCGAGCTCCCGGCGACGCGCGGCCAGAATCTCGGCGGGCCTGATGGGATCGCCCACGGTCAGGAGAGCCCGCGAGCGAAAGCGGGTCTTGTCGTCGAAGGTGAGGCCCACGGGCACGATCTCGACGTCGAGGCCAGGAAATCGGGTCATCGCCTGAAGCACGATGCGCGCAACGCCGGTTTTCAGGGCCGTGAGGGAGGGTTCGTGATGGCTTTTACCCTCGGGAAATAGGCCGATCACGCCGCGCGCCGCGAGCACCTCATGGCAAATTCGGAAGGTCGCCATATTGTCGGCCGGATCCACCCCGGGGTCCTGACGCCGGTAGACGGGGATGGCGGCTCCCAGGCGCAGAAACGGCAGAACGGCCGGGTTCTTCCACAGGGTCGACTTGGCGAGGAAGCGCGGCGCTCTGGGCAGATAGCCCGTAAAGAGCGCGGGGTCGAGCAGCGCGGCGCCGTGGTTGCCGACGACCACCAGCGCGCCCTCGGCGCGCACTTTATGGGCGCCGGTGACCTCCACCTCGCGATAGAAAACGTCGAGGATCGACTTCGCCAGGGTCGGCAGAAACGTCGGCTGCCTGCGCGCCTCCGGGCCCGGAGACGCGCAGGCGTTCTCGCCCTCGACCGCGTTTTCGTTCAGGACGCGATCCCCGCTAGAAAGCGCGCGGCGGCGGCGCGAAACGGGTCGCTCCACAGGTGGCCGCCCTCGAAGACGCAGGTTTCCACCTCGGCTCCTAAACGCCCCAGCACCTCGAGGTCAGCCTCCATCTTGGCCTCGTCGTACCAGCTGTCTTCGGTGCCTCGGCCGAGCAGCACCCTGGGCAGAGCCGACGGCCCGAGGGCCACGATGTCGGGGGGCACGTCGCCGGCGAGAACGATCAGGCCGGCACAGGGAAAGCCCGAGCGCACGGCGGCTCTCCAGGCCATGGCGACTCCCTGGGAGAAGCCGGCGAAAACCAGGCGGCCGCGGGCGCCCTGCCGGCGCAGCTCGGAAACCACCGCGCCCGCGTATCGGACGTTGTCCTCGACCGCCAGGTCGCGGTCGACCTTGGTCATCCAGCTGCGCACCACGTCGCCGTTGCGCCTGTAGAACGGGTGGGGCGCCTCGATGGCCGCCAGGGTGCGCTCTCGACTGCCCGGAATCCTCTTGAGCTCCGCGAAGATATCGCTCGCGGTCTCGCCGTATCCGTGGCAGCCCACCACCACCGGAGCCTCCTCCGACGGGCCGAGCTCCAGCAGGCAGGCGCCGTGAAAGAGGGCCGGTACGGTCAGCCTTTGGGGTTCCTCTCGGGTCATCGGGCTCAGGACTCGCCGTAGACCGGAAGAACGCCGCTGCGGGTGCAGGCGTTGGCCGGCGAGGCCAGGAAAACGATGCTGGCGGCCAGGGCGTCGGGGCTCGGCCAGGCGCCGAAGTCGGCGCCCGGCATGGCCTCGCGGTTGACCGCGGTATCGATGATCGAGGGCGCCACGGCGTTGACCCAGATTCCCTCGGCGGCCAGCTCCTCGCCCAGGGCTTGGGTGAGGGCGGCGACCGCCGCCTTCGACATGGTGTAGGGAACCATGGAGGCGCCGGTGCGCGGCTCGAGGGCCGGACGCGCCGCCACGTTGACGATGCGTCCGCCCTTCTCGCCGCCGGCGCCGCGCCTGCGCATGGAGGCCACGGCCTGCTGGCAGCAGAAGAAGCAGGTGTCGGCGTTCATGGCCATCAGGTCGCGGTAGGCCTCCGGGCTGGTCTCGGTCACCGGCGACATATCGAATCCGCCGGCGACGTGGATGGAGGCCCAGAGCGCCGGCAGCGCCCGGTAATACGACTCGACCTGCTTCGGATCCCGGAGGTCGACGCCCGAGACCACGGTGACGCGGTCGTGCTCCGCGTGGGCGAAATTCTCCAGCTCGGACTCCTGCCAGCACGGCACGTGGCAGTGCGCGCCGGCGGCAATCAGGTGGGTGACTACGGCGTTTCCTAGGGCTCCGGTTCCGCCGGTGACCGCGACGTGGCGGCCTTCGAAGGCTTCTTGGGGCATGGGGAGGGTCTCTCTTTGGGCAGGGGTTTTAGGGCCGGCAGATTATCAGCGCCGCCGACTCGCTCAAGCGGGCCTTGTGGCCCGCGCCCGGAGCCTCCGACTTCC
>JBCCLG010000958.1:0-2427 GCA_039027015.1 Acidobacteriota bacterium
CGCAGGAGCTGATCTCGCGGGGTGAGGGCGCGGCGCTGAGCATCGCCGCCGCGGTCCCCGGGACCCGCCGAGACGGGGGAATGGCGGCGTCTCTCACCGGCGGCAGCGTCACTCGCCGCTCGGCCGCCAGCCAGTCCACATTCCACGCTCTGTGCAGCCTTTTCTACGGTCGCCTGCGCGTGCAGCCCCCGGGCTGATCTGCTACCATCCGGCGCTCACAAACCCCGATTTCCCAGCCTTTCAAGGCCCCTCCCACGACCCCTGCCCATCCCGCCTGCCCCGCGCCGTTGGCCCACGTACGTTCTGCCTCGGCCCGAGAGAGCTTTTCCCAATCCAGCCTTCACCCAAGGAGCGCTTTTTGATGTCTTCGAACACCTACCTTTTCACCTCTGAATCGGTCACCGAAGGTCACCCCGACAAGATGGCGGACCAAATCTCCGACGCCATCCTCGATGAGGCCCTGCGTCAGGACGAGACCTCCCGCGTCGCGTGCGAGACCTTGGTGAACACCGGTTTGGTCATGCTCGCGGGTGAGATCACCACCGGCGGCTACCTCGATATGGCGCAGATCGCCCGGGGCGTGGTGAAGGACATCGGATACGACGACGCTTCCGCCGGCCTCGACTACGCCAGCTGCGCGGTCGTCTCGGCCATCGACCCCCAGTCGCCGGATATCGCCATGGGCGTCGACCCGGGCGGTGCCGGCGACCAGGGCCTTATGTTCGGCTACGCCTGCCGCGAGACCGAGCAGCTGATGCCCCTGCCCATCATGCTCGCCCATCAGCTGACCCGCAAGCTGGCGACGGTGCGCAAAGCCGGCGAGCTTTCGTGGCTGCGCCCTGACGGCAAGAGCCAGGTGACGGTGGAGTACGACGGCGCCAAGCCCCTGCGGGTTCACACGGTGGTCATTTCGACCCAGCATCACCCCGACATCGAGCTGGACGAGATCTCCCGTGAGGTGATCGAGAAAGTCATCCGCACCACGGTGCCCGCTGACCTGCTCGATGACGAGACGATCTACCACGTCAACCCGACCGGCCGCTTTGTGGTCGGAGGTCCCCAGGGCGACTGCGGCCTGACCGGGCGCAAGATCATCGTCGACACCTACGGCGGCCGCGGCGGTCACGGTGGCGGCGCCTTCTCGGGCAAGGATTCTACGAAGGTCGACCGTTCGGCCTGCTACGCCGCGCGTCACATCGCCAAGAACGTCGTCGGTGCGGGCCTGGCCGACCGGGCGCTCGTGCAGCTGGCCTACGCCATCGGCGTCGCCGAGCCGGTCTCGGTCTTCGTCGACACCGAGGGCACCGGCACGGTCAGCGATCTCAAGATCAGCGAAGCGATCCGCGAGGTTTTCGACCTCACCCCCAAGGCGATCATCACCAACCTCAAGCTGCGTGAGCCCGTCTTCCGTCAGACCGCCGCCTACGGTCACTTCGGGCGTGAAGAAGACGGCTTCACCTGGGAGCTGCTCGACCGCGTGGACGACCTCAAGTCGGCCGCCGGCTAAGGTTTCTCAAAGCTCAGCTAGCCCTTCACCTAAGGAGGGCTCATAGAAGTCCGGCCTGGCCTCCTCTTTTTCGAGTGGAGACCTAGCCGGACTTCTTTGCGTCTAGATAGCAAAACCCCAGCAGCCCCGGGAGAAACCCTAGCTGCGAACGCCAAGAAAGCTGTAGAGCGAGAAGATCGTAAAGATAGCCGCCGGGCTCCAGATAGCCAAACGCGGAGGAAGTATCGCGTTGTTGCCAAGAGCCGTAAAAACCCCCAGCACCACCAGCAGCACGATCCCCATCACAATAGAAATGCCGATGCCGTAGAGCGCACCGCGTCGTCCTAATTTGAACGCAAACGGGAGACCCACCAACGCCATGACCAGAGAGATGAAGGGAAAGGCGATCTTGTTGTGCAGCTCAACCTCGAGCGCCGGAACGCTCTGACCGGCGGCCTCGAGCTCGCCGATATAGGCGGAAAGATCGTTGTAATTCATCTCGTCAGGCGGCGTCAGCCCGCCCTCGAAATAATCGGGCGGCTCCTCGAGGTAGTACTTCTTGGGCTCGTCGAAGAAGCTGACGCCCGTGATCTCGGCACCGTCAAAGGTGCGAGCCCAACCCTTGGAGAAGGTCCACCAATTGTCCTCGATGTGGGTCGCCTTCTCGACCACCAGTCGGCCCTCCAGGCCGTAATTGTCGTCGAAGCGAAAGATCTGGAGATTGTGCAGCTCGCGACGATCCGAATCGTAGAGCTTGTAGTTGTAGAGCTGATTGCCCTTGCCGTAGAGCCACTGACGATCGGCGCGCCGGCTGGCTCGCCGGGGACTCTCGCGCCCCTTGATAATCGCTCGGTATTCGGCAACCCGAGTATTGGCGGCAGGCAGAATTTCCGACTGCAGCAAACCGGCCATACCGGCGATCAGCCCCGAGGCCAAAACCA
>JBCCLG010000959.1:0-2424 GCA_039027015.1 Acidobacteriota bacterium
CCTTGCTTGCGGTCTTGGGTGAGGGTCAGACCGCTGCCGGGGCGGCAGCTGGCGCTGGTAGGCCAATCGCCTCGGCGTACTTGAGATAAGTCTCTACCGACGCGATTACGACGCGGGCTTCAATCGCCAACAGCTCGATTCCGACCAGCGAAACCTTGGCCCAGACGTCTATCACGACTCCTTTGTCGAGGATGCGATCGACGACCTCGGCCAGGCTCGAGGAATCGGTCGACTTGCTCACTTGCGCCATACTTTTCTCCTTACTCGGGTGATCTGAGCGCCTCGCCCGGGCCTTTCCGGACTGCGGTCGCTCTGGGCTATAGGGCCAAATGCCCTGATGAACGGAAAGCGGACGGCGCGGGTCGCCGCCGCCGCGGAAATGAGAGAGCCTGTGGCGCGGGCCGATGGGCCCGAAGCGCGTCTCTCCGGGGCTCGAGCGCCGGAAAGCGTGCAGTCGACGCCAGGGGGATGGGGACTGGGATGGGAAAAGACTGTGTCACCGCGGCTGATCAATCGAAGCTTGGGCAAAAATTATAGGGTGGCCAAGGACCGCTGAGCTCGATTTCCGCAAGCCCTTCGAGGGTGCGTTCGGACCATGAATCGAGGTGCGCTACGAAGTCATCGATATGACCGCGCCGCACAAGGGTCGCCCACTTGGCGAGGGTTCTTCGGCTGTCTCCTTCCGCCCTCCTGAGAGAGTGATCAGATTTTCGCAAGGGTAACGCCATCAGATCCGCGCCCGCTATCTCAAATTCTCTCTCGAGCTCCTCCCTCAACCCCTCAAGCCGATCGGCGCGAGCCCCCTCCTGATCGCGCAACCTCTTTTTCATCAGCAGATACGAGCTGCCCGATGAGGCCGAGAGGGCGGGCTCGGCGGCTTCCCTCCGGGGGCATTCGAGCAGACGAATTCCCCACTCCTGGCGCCCTTCGAGACGATTAAATCCGGCTTCAATCGTCTCGTGGCGCTGCTCGATCCAGTCGGCAACGCGCCGCCAATCGGAAAAAAGGGTGCCGAAGCGCACCGGCAGGGTCGTCACCTGACCGTCGATCCGGGCGACAACCTCCTGGTGTCTCTCCGCTCGCGGCACCAGCCAGCCGAGGTCCTGGAGATTGCGCTCGCCCCTCTCACCGGTGAATTCGGCCGGGTCGACGGTCTGGTAAAAGACCACCACTCGGCCCGCGGCAACCTCGACCTCAACCCCGGTCGGCAGAGAGCGGGTCAAGGCCTCAAGCTCTTCTCCCAGGGCCTCCCGGGCCGCGAAGCAGAAGACGCTGATCGCTCCGCCGGCGCTCACGGCTCCCCCCGCTGGAGCTGCGAGGCAATCTGGCGGCGGGCGGCCTCGAGGTCCGCCTCCTCGAGCGCGGCCTCGGGGTCGCCCTGGGCGATCGCGCGCCCTACCGCCCGGGTTGCGGCCCTTCGGCACAGCTCGGCGATGTCGGCGCCTGAGAAGCCGCCGCTGCGGTCGGCGAGACTCTCGAGATCGAGCTGGCCGACAAACGGACGATCCTGCAGGTGAACCTCGAAGATGCTTCTCCGGGCCCCCCGATCGGGCAGCGGCAGCTCGAAAATCCTGTCGAACCGCCCGGGCCGCAGCACCGCAGCGTCGAGCAGATCGAGGCGATTGGTCGCCGCCAGCACCAAAACGCCCGGCAGCTCCTCGAGACCGTCCATTTCGGTCAGGAATTGGGTCAGCACCCGAGTCGCGACGCCGCCGTCGCCGGCGGCCGCCGACCGCTCGCTCAAGAGGGCGTCGATCTCGTCGAAGAAGAGCAGCGTCGGCGACGCGCGGCGCGCCAGCGCGAAGACCTCCCGCAGGGCCGACTCCGAGTCGCCGACGAAGCGCGAGAGCAGCTGCGGCCCCTGGATCGGCAGGAAGCTCAGCCGAGACTCGGTCGCTAGGGCCTTGGCGAGCAGCGTCTTGCCGACGCCCGGGGGACCCGCCAGGAGGATGCCTTGGGGCGGGCGCAGGTCCATGCGGCGGAAGAGATCCGGATGCTCGAGAGGCCACTGGATGGCTTCTCGCAGCTGCTGCTTGACCTCTTCAAGACCGCCGACCTGATCCATACTCACGGCCGGCACCTCCACGAAATGCTCGCGCAGCGCCGACGGCCTGATGCCGCAGATGGCCTGCTCGAAGTCCCGCGCCTCCACGCGCAGCCGCTGCCAGTCGAGCTCGCCGAAGGCCCGTCCCGAGTCCTGATGGCGCCGCAGGCGCGCCATGGCGGCCTCGCGGCACAGGGCCTCAAGGTCGGCGCCGACGAAGCCGTGGGTCCGAGCCGCCAGATCTTCCAGGTCGACGTCTTGAGTGAGCGGCATATCGCGGCTGTGGACCGCCAGGATCTGGGCGCGGCCGATGCGATCCGGAACCGGGATCGCGATCTCGCGGTCGAGCCGACCGGGGCGGCGCAGGGCGGGGTCGATCA
>JBCCLG010000960.1:0-2423 GCA_039027015.1 Acidobacteriota bacterium
CCTCGGGTGCTGGTGCCCTCGGGAAAAACGATCAGGCCGAGACCCTTCTCGCGCGTGCTGTCCATCTGGCCCATGATCCTCACCAGGTCGCGCTTGCGCCCGCGATCGAGGTAGAGGGTGTCGCCGGCCGCGAAAATGGTGCCCAGGGCGGGCCAGTTGCGGATGTCCGCCTTGGCGACGAAGCCCGCGTCGTAGCCCGAGGCGAGCACCATGATGTCGAGATAGCTCACGTGATTCGACACCAGGAAAGAGCCGGCGGGGGGAGGCTCGCCCTCCACCTCGACCCGAACCCTGAACGCCTTGAGGAGCAGGCGGGACCACAGCCGGAAGGCCGCATTGCGGATGTCGAGAGCCAGCCGGGGCGCTACGCCTCGGAGGCCGTGGCCGAGAAGCAGCGCAAACCAGCCGCTGAAGGTGGCGGCGAGAATCGCCGTGACGCGCGCAAAAGCGGAGATCCAATAAAGCATAGGGAGGGGCGTTCAGGTGGCGGCGTGTCCGGAGGCCGGGCGTCGGTAGAGCCGATAGAGGTTGTCGCGACCGGTCGCGCCGTCGCTGCGGTAGTGGTCGATCAGATCCAGGCCGGGCAGCTGCACGCTCTTCCCCAGCTCCCGCTCGCTCGGGAAGTGGCAGTAGCGGGGCGTGTGCCGATCGCCCTTCCAGGAGAGCAGCGTATCGCCGTCCTCGAGGTCTTGAAGGTCGAGAGCCGAGGGTTCAAGGTCCAGGTCGTCGAGACCGGCGCCTCGAAGCGAGAGATCCCGCCACTCGATCCTCTTGCGCTCGATGGCCGGCGACTCGTGAAGCATCCACCAGGTGATCGCCAGCAGCCCGCCCGGAGCCACCCGTCGGGCCAGGGCGTGGAGCGCGTCGAGCCGCTGCTGCTCGCCGGGAAGGTGATGAAGAACGCCGAAAAGCACCACGAGGTCGAAGAACTCCTCGGTCTCTAGCTCGAGCCATTGGCCGAGCTCGGAGCGCTGGAACCGGGCCGAGCCGGCGTCGGGCCTGCAGCCCGCGGAGGCGGCCTCGAGCAGGGACCGTTCGGAGTCGATACCCAGATAGTCGAAGAGCGGCGGCTCGCCGCTGGGCCGGGCGAGGCCCTCGAGCAAGAAGTGGGCGAAGCGTCCGTTGCCGCAGCCCGCGTCGAGGACCCTGAGGCCCTCGCGCCGCGGGATCTGTTCCAGGAGCGCGCTCCAGCCGGGCCAGGGCCGCTGGCGAGTGGCGTCAAAAGACTCGCCGTGCCGCTGATAGAAGCGCTGGTTCACTTTCTGGAGGACGCTGCGGGTAGATTTTTTCACGGGCTTGGGGCCTGCACGGGCGAGGCGGCGGAGCGGGCGCGCGGCCGAATCGAATCGGGCTCGTCGCCGCACACGCGTGGTAGCTTGAACGCCCCCCGGCGTTCATCGCGCGCTGAGGATAAAGCATGCCGAGAACTTCACCTCATCTGTTCAATCCCGAGGAGCACGCCGACAGGATCGTGCCGATGATCGAGGCCCTGCGCGGTCTTGAAGCTCTCGACTCCAAGACCTATCAGCAGGTCATCCGGCGCTTCCCGCGCAAGGGAGGCGGAGCGTACTCCAAGAGCGAGATCATCCGCACCTTCCGCCGCTTCGCGGCCGAGCAGGGCTGGGCGGACGAAGCAGGGTTTGTCACCAGGCTGCGCATGAAGCCGATCCGCACCCTCTCGGGGGTCGCGCCGGTCACCGTCCTGACCAAGCCCTATCCGTGCCCGGGACAGTGCATTTTCTGCCCCAGCGACGTGCGCATGCCCAAGAGCTATCTCTCCCGGGAGCCCGGGGCCCAGCGGGCGGCGCAGCATCGCTTCGATCCCTACGGCCAAACCCTGGGCCGGCTGCTGACCTTTCACCACAACGGTCACCAGGTCGACAAAATCGAGCTGATCATCCTCGGCGGCACCTGGTCCTCCTATCCCGAGCCGTACCAGATCTGGTTTGTGCTTCGGTGTTTCGAGGCGATGAACGACTTTCGGGCCGAGATCGCCGACACCCTGCCGCCCGATATACAGGGCGATCTCGACTTCGATCAGATCGATGAGGAGGTTGACGGCAGCGATTTGGTGCGCAGCTACAACCAGGTGGTGAGAGATTTTCTCCGCAGGAGCCTCGGCGGCAAGCTCATCGAGGATGCCGAAAGCGCCACCTGGGAGCAGCTCGAGCGGGCCCATCGCCTCAACGAGCGGGCCGAGGCGCGGTGCGTCGGTTTGGTGGCGGAGACGAGGCCGGATTCGCTGACCCCCAGGGAAGCCCATCGGCTGCGCAGGCTGGGCTGTACCAAGGTCCAGATCGGCATCCAAAGCCTCGACGACCGGGTTTTGGCTCTCAACAAGCGCGGCCACGACTCGGCCGCCACCCGCCGCGCCCTCGAGCTGCTGCGCAGCGCCGGCTTCAAGCTCCACGTGCACTGGATGC
>JBCCLG010000961.1:0-2421 GCA_039027015.1 Acidobacteriota bacterium
CAGGGCGAGCAGCGCGAAGATCATCATCAGCTGTGCGCTGAAGCGCTGCCTGGCGATCGGCTCGGCCACCACCTCCGAGAACGCCCGGTGGTCGTAGACCACCAGCCGGGGATCGAGCTCCGCCACCGCCTGGTCGACGGCGAGCCTGGCACTCGACGGCGAGCCGCCGGAGGTCTTGACCACAAAGCTGAGGTCCCAATTCCGGTTGTTGGCGTACTGCGCGTGGGGGATGTAGACCTTGGCGATCGGGTCCTGACGCGGATCGTGCCGGGTATCGCCCACCACGCCGACGATGGTGCGCGGAATCGGGCCGCCGCCGATGTAGATCTGCGCGCCGAGCGCCTCGCCGTTCGGAAAGAAAGCCTCGGTCAGCGCCCGGTTGACCAGCACCACCTGGGCCGATTCGCGGGTGTCCGAGGCCGCGAGGTCGCGCCCGGCCAGAACAGGGACGCCGAGGCTCTCGATCAGGCTGCCGCTCACGCAGCGCATCTGAGCCGAGGGCCACCCTTCGCCCTCGGCCGGCTCGCGCCCCTCGATGCCGAAGCCCCAGTGGTTGCGATGCCCGTTTCCGGGGAGCTTGGAGGTCGCGCCGCTCGCCTCGATCTCCGGCAGCGCCTCGAGTCGCTCAAAAAGTCGGCCGTAGAAATCGCTGCGCCGCTCGCCCTCGCCGTAGGCGTAGCTCGGCAGGCGCAGCTGGAAGGTGTGAACGTTCGCCGCGTCAAAGCCCACCTCGGTGCCCTCGAGGCTCAGGAAGCTGCGGGCGAGAAGCGCCCCGGAGGTCAGCAGCACCAGCGACAGCGCCACCTGCAGGGTCACGCCCCAATCGCGCAGGCGCCGATCGCGCAGCCCCGCGGAAAGGCCGCCGCGATCGCCGAACGCCGAACGGATATCCGCGCGCGCCGCGCGCGCCGCCGGTAGCAGGCCGAAGATCAGCACGGTGAGAAGCACCGCCACCAGGCTGAAGGCGAAGACCGCGGGATCGACCGCCAGGGCGTCAAAGCGCGGCAGCGCCGCGGGGCGCAGGCGATGCAGCCAGGAGACGGCCAGCCAGGCCACGCCCAGCCCCACAAGACCCCCGGCCAGGCCGATCCACAGGCTCTCGAGAAGCGCGGCGGCGAAGAGCCGGCGCCCGCCGGCACCGAGCGCCGCGCGCACGCCGAGCTCCCGCCGCTGACCGAGCCCCCGAGCCAGGAAGAGATTGGCCACGTTGATGCAGGCGATGGCCAGCATGGCGCCCACCGCCGCGAAGAGCACCCACAGCATGCCCCGCGAGGAGCCGACCACCGATTCTTCGAGAGGCTCGGCGTGCAGGGCCAGATGATCGTTGGCCTGCGGGTGCTCCTCGCGCAGCTGGCCGCTCACCAGGTCGAGCTCCGCCTGGGCCTGCTCCACCGTGACGCCGGGCGCCAAGCGGGCGACGGCGCTCATGTAGAAATTGCCGCGGTGGTTGCGACCGCCCGCCGAGAGATCGTGCGGCAGCCAAACGTCGGGCGCGCCCCCCAGATCGCCGCCCAGGCGGGCGGGCATCACGCCGATCACCTCGTACCGCTGCTCGTTGAGCTCGAGAAGCGATCCCAAAGCGTCGGGATGACCGCCAAACTGCCGCTGCCAAAAGGCGTGGGAGAGGATCACCACCCGAGCCATCTCGGCGGCGAGGCTCACCGGCTGCTCCCGGGAGCGCCCCTCGAGCAGCTCGGCGTAGTTGGTGGGGATCTCCTCGGACGGCTTCAGCGTGCGCCCGAGAATCGGAGCGACCCCCAGGGCCTCGAAGTAGCCGGAGCCCACCCGCAGAAGGCGCAGTCGCTCAACCCGAGCGCCGCCGGTGAGATCGATACCTTCGGCCCGGTAGTCGTCGTAGGCGGCCACGATCTCGAAACTCGTGGCCCGCTGCCGCAGGTCGGTGAAGTTCGGGCCGGAGAAGACGCCGTAGCCCTCCCCCAGGGGCTGCTCGTAGAGCCTGACGATGCGCTCGGGTTCGCCGTAGGGCAGGGGCGCGATCAGCACGCCGTTGATCACGCTGAAGATCGAGGTGGCGGCGCCGAGCCCCATAGCCAGGGTGAGAACGCACAGGGCGGTGAACGCGCGGTGGCGGGTGGTCAGAACGCGGATCGTCAGGCCGGCTTCGTGCAGCAGGTTGTTCATCCAGGATTCTCCAGGGTCGGCGCGGCGCCCGGCGCGCCGACGCTCGTTGCGCCAGGCAGCGGGAGCGCCCAGCAAAATGTCCAAAAGAGCAGCCGCCTCGCGGATCGGCTCGAAGCGCTGACGCGAGGCCTGGCGCCGGGCGTGGAGCTCCACCAGCTCGGCTGCAAAAAGCTCCCGAAAGCGCCGCGGGTAAAGAGCGAGGAGCGCGCGCATCAGGCTTCGGGTCCAGGCTCGGGGGTCGCTCATCGGCCGCGCCCTCCGAGCAGCCCGAGAGCCTCG
>JBCCLG010000962.1:0-2420 GCA_039027015.1 Acidobacteriota bacterium
CTGCTCGAGCGCGTGAAATTCCTGTCGATCTTCGCTAGCAATCTCGACGAGTTCTTCATGATCCGGGTCTCCGGGCTGCGCCGCCAGCTGCGCACCGGCGTGATCGCCACGCCGCCCGACGGCATGACCTCCGCCGAGCAGCTGGCCGCCATCCACGAGCGGCTCTCGCCGATGCTCGAGAGCGCCGCCTCCTGCTGGCGCGACGACGTGATGCCGGCGCTGGCGACGCACGACATCCGCATCGTCGGCTACGACGAGCTGAAGAAGAAGCAGCGCAAGCTTCTGCGCCGCCACTTCGAGCGCGAGATCTTTCCGGCCTTAACGCCCCTGGCGTTCGATCCGAGCCACCCCTTTCCCCACATCTCGAATCTTTCGATCAACCTGGCGGTGGTGGTGCGCCATCCCGAGCAGGGGGAGCGCTTCGCCCGTCTCAAGGTGCCCCAGGTCTTCCCGCGTTTTCTGCGCATTCCTACCGAGGAGAAGGCCGACCGCTACGAGGTCTTGGGCCTCGACGAGCACGGCTCGCATCAATTTGTGTGGCTCGAGCAGGTGGTGGCAGAGAACCTCGACCTGCTCTTCCCGGGCCTCGAGGTGCTGGCCGCCCACCCCTTCAGGATCACCCGTGATGCCGACTTCGAGATCGAGGAGGACGAGGCCGCCGATCTGCTGGAGGCCATGGAGGAAGTTGTCGGACAGCGCCACTTCGGCTTCGCGGTGCGGCTCGAGGTCGACAGCAAAACCCCGGACTCGATCCGCGAAATCCTGGAGCGTAATTTGGGCATGGCGCCTTATCAGGCGTACTCGACCGACGGGCCGATCGGCAAGGCCGACTTCATGGAGCTCTACAAGATCGACCGGCCGGAGCTTAAGGATCCGCCGTTTCTGCCCTACACCCCCAAGGAGCTGGCTTCGGCAGACGATCTTTTTCAGCAGATTCGCAAGGGCGACATCCTGCTCTACCACCCGTACGACAGCTTCAGCCCGGTGGTCGACTTCCTCCGCGCCGCCGCCCAGGATCCCAAGGTGCTGGCGATCAAGCAGACGCTCTATCGGGTGGGTCCGGACTCGCCGGTCGTCAAGGCCCTGGCCGAGGCGCGGGAGAACGGCAAGCAGGTCGCGGCCCTGGTAGAGCTCAAGGCGCGCTTTGACGAGTCCAACAACATCGTGTGGGCCCGCGCCCTGGAGCGCGCGGGCGTGCACGTGGTCTACGGCGTTCTCGGCCTCAAAACCCACGCCAAGATGGCCCTGGTGGTGCGGCGCGAGGAGGGCGGCATCAAGCGCTACGTGCATCTGGGAACCGGCAACTACAACCCCGTGACCGCGCGCATCTACACCGACGTCGGCATGTTTACCTGCCGCGACGACATCGCCACCGACGTGTCGGATCTCTTTAACGGTCTCACCGGCTACTCCCTCAAGACCGAGTACCGCAAGCTGCTGGTGGCGCCGCGCACCATGCGACAGGAGGTTCTGAGGCGTATCCAGCGGGAGATCGCCGTACACCAAAGGGAGAAGGGCGGCGGTCATATCGCCATCAAGCTCAACTCGCTGGTCGATAAGGCCTGTATTCAAAGACTCTACGAGGCGTCGCGGGCCGGAGTGCGCGTGGACCTTCAGGTGCGCGGCATCTGCTGCCTGCGCCCCGGGGTGCCGGGAGTAAGCGAGAACATCACGGTGACCTCATTGGTCGGGCGCTTTCTCGAGCACTCGCGGCTGTTCTACTTCAGGAACGGCGGCGAGGACGAGCTGCTGGCCGGCAGCGCCGATCTCATGCCGCGCAATCTCGATGGCCGCGTCGAGCTGCTTTTCCCGATCGAGGACGCCAGTATCCGGCAGGCCGTGCGCGACAACATTCTGTTTACCCACATGCGCGATACCAAGGGCGCCCGGCTCCTTCTTCCCGACGGCTCCTTCGAGCGCGTGGAGCCCGCGAAGGGCGAGGAGCCCTTCAACAGCCAGGCGCACATGCTCGAGAACCAGCAGAGCTGGCGGCGCGAGTAGCAGCCGTCGCCGCCTCGAGCCCTCCTCCGAGCTACCGACGCCAGAAGGCCGCGGTGAGGAGGGCCGCGATGGCGTAGACCTCGAGCCGCCCGATCCACATCAGAAGGGTCATGAGGACCTTCTGCCAGCCCGCAAAATGGGCGAAGTTGGCGGTGGGGCCCACCGCCGCGATCCCCGGGCCGATATTGCCCAGGGTCGCGATGGAGGCGCTGGCGGCGGTCTCGAGATCGTGACCGCCCAGGGTGAGGGCGAAGCTGCCGAGCGCCCAGCTCGAGAGGTAGAGGATGAAGAAACCGATCACGCTGCGAACCACGCCGTTGGGCAGCGCCTTGTCGCCGACGAAAACCGAGATCACGTGACTCGGGGCGTACATCAGCCGGACCTCGCGAAAAGCAGCCTTGAGGCCGATCACGAAGCGC
>JBCCLG010000963.1:0-2406 GCA_039027015.1 Acidobacteriota bacterium
CCACTGCGGCAGGAACTCTCGAATCACGCCGCAGATCTCGAGGTGCCTCGGCGTCTCGGGGCCGTCCGTGAACACCCGGTTCTCGAGCAGGTCGGCGCCCGCCGGGGTGACCTCGTAGTGCAGCTCGGGCCTCGGCGCCCCGTCGCTCACGCCCACCTCGAGGAGGCCGCGAGAGCTGGCGAGGGCGAGGGCATCATCGAGCCTTCGCCAGCGGGCCTGCGGCGGAAAGTCGAGATGGCTTTCCGGCAGGCCCTTGGGTCTCGGGGCGGCGGACCTCGAGGCGTCCAGGCTCAGCAGCTGGCGCACCTGCCTCGAGACGGCGAGCCGGCGCTCGATCCACGAGTCGTCGGTGTCGTAGAGGTGAATCAGCAGGTGCGCGAGCAGCGGTGGGTGGCGCACCAGGTGATCGAGCTGCAGGAGGGTTGATTCCCCCACCAGGCGTCTGCTGCCGTCGCTCGAGGGTTCACCGAGCTGGTGAATCACGGTCAGCAGGCGGAGGGCTTCGGCCTCGAGCGGGCGATTCGCGGTCTGGGAGGCAGGGGCTTGAGCCATAGAGTCACGGGCGGCCGCCGGCTTCTCGCCCGCGGCGGGGCAGGGGGTCGGTGAGCGGGCCTGAGAGCCTGCTTTTCTTGAAAATGAGAGTTCCGCGGAAACGGGCGACCATTATATGCCTCATCGGGGGCTCTCGCTTTGCCGTGGCTTGCGGGTAGCCCGGCGCTTCGCTGTCGGCGCCGGGGGTCTTGCGCGCGGCCCTTCGAACTCGCTCGACCGACCGTTTTAACGGCCGCATTCTTGGAGGAGGTGGATTCGCCTCCGCTTCGAGTCTTCGTTCGGTTCGCGGTCGCCGCGTGTCCACTCCCGCAGGCGGTTGAGGGACCTTCTCCAGAGATGGACTCTCCTCGCTCAGACAAGCTCAGGGTCCGTGCTCAGATCCCCCGACGCCCGGGTCGCTCAGGTGACTCGGCCATCCCAGGGGCTCGGGATTCTCTCCGCGATTCACTCAAGGCCAATCGGCCTTCGCGAAAGGTGAGGCTCGTAGCCCGGAGCGATCGACTCTCCGGTCCAACCGGGCGTTTCTCGTCGCCTGATCGGCAGCGTAGCCCGGAGCGATCAGGAGCCGGGGGCTCTCCTCTCGGTCCCCCGAAGCTGTCCGAGCAAGACGGCCTCAACTTTGGAGACGGACGCGGGCAAACGGCGGGAGTGGCCGCGGGAGGGACTCCAGGGATCGGCGGTCCCGGAGTGGCGAAGGGTCCACCACCTTGGGGGACTTCATCATCCAGTCGGTTGGCCGAGCGAGTTCTGAGGGGGCCGAGAGGAGAGCACCGGGCGACGCAGCGAAGGGCTCGGGGCGAGCTCCGGCGAAGGCACGGAGAAAGGCGCTCGGGGCGAGCTCCCGGCGAAGGCATGGAGAAAGGCGCTGGGGAGAGCTCCCGGCAAAGGCAAGGAGAAAGGCGAACAAAAAGAAAAGGCCCGCCGAAGCGGGCCGAAGGGTGAGGCGCTGTCAGTCGGAGACAGCTCATAAAGGCGGCGGTCCTCGAGAGAGAAGCCGCCGCGTCGGAAGGCCGCCTGGACGAGACGGCGAATGCGGTTCAGCTGATCGAGATCTTGCGAGCCTTCACGATCTCGGTCTTGGGGAGAGTGAGCGTCAAAACCCCCTGGTCGAAGGTCGCGTCGACCTTCTCGATGTCCACACCCTGCGGCAGAGTGAAGGACCTCTGGAAGCTGCCGTGGGCGCGCTCGAGACGGCGGAAGCCTTTGTGCTCGTCCGCGCTCTCGAGAACCGTGCGCTCACCCGAGATCGAGAGAACGCCGTCTTCGAGGGCGATGTCGATGTCGTCTTTGCTCAGGCCCGGAAGATCGGCGGTGGCCACAAAGGCGTCCTCCCGCTCGACGATGTCCATGGCCGGAACCCAGCTGGAGGTCGGGGTCTCGAAGGAAGCAGCCGGCACCGCGAAGTCGTTGAAGAAGCGGTCCACGAAATTGACGAAGGGATCGCGGGTGATGGCGGCGGAGGTCGGGGCAACGTTGCGGCGATAGCGAGTCAACATGGTTGAGTCTCCTGTGGGATCAAAGGGGGCCGGAGGCCCGAGTACTGAGGTTCAAGAAGTGCTGAGGACTAGGGCTAGGAGAAGAAGGACTAGGAGAGGAATGGAGGCCGTATTGGCCGCATTCGTGAGTGTAGAACGCTCAGGTATAGGTCTTTATTCCAGGATCTTATGGAAATCTACTAAGATTTTTTGCAGATCCTGCAAGTTTCCTATTTGCAGCACTTTGCGACGCGACGGCCGGCGAGGCCATCGCCCGAAAGAACCCGCGGGCCGCTGCGCTCAGGCCGCCCACCACGCAAAAGCGCCTCTCCGCTGCTGCGAAGAGGCGCTCGGAATGCGCGGCGTGGAGAAGAGCGTC
>JBCCLG010000964.1:0-2406 GCA_039027015.1 Acidobacteriota bacterium
CTCAGCTCCCGCTCCATCTCGTCAAAGAGCCGCGCGGCCACCGACCGATGGCGCTCCACGCGCTCGGTCTCGACGTTGACCAGGGCGTGCCGCACGAGCAGCGCGACCGGCACCCACAGCAGGAGTGCGACCAGAACGATCGCCCAGCGCACGCCCTTCACGGCGCGGGCGCCCCGGGCGCGCCCGCGGAGGGGCGGGATCGAGAGGGCGGGCGAAATCTATAGCCCGCGCCGCGCACCGTTTCGATCATCGAGCCGCCGCCGGCGGCGGCGGCGGCGCCCGGATCGATCTTGCGCCGCAGCTTCGCGATGTGAACGTCCACCGTCCGCGTCTCGATCTCCTCGACGTTCCTCATCTCCCACACCTCCTCGAGCAGCCGGCGGCGGCTGACCACCCGTCCGCGCTCGCGGGCGAAGAGATCGAGCAGGCCGACCTCGCGGGCCGAAAGCTGGATTTCGGCGCCGCCGGCGCCGCGGGCGCGCAGACCCTCGGAGTCCACCGTCCAGGGCCCGAAGGTGAATTCGGCCTCGGGGCTGCGCCGGGCCTCGGCGCGGCGCGCCAAGACCGCCACCCGAGCCACCAGCTCGCGCACGGAGAACGGCTTGGTCACGTAGTCGTCGGCGCCGGCCTCAAGGCCCGCCACCACGTCGTTTTCGGAGCCCTTGGCGGTCAGCATCAGGATCTGCACGCCGCCGGACCGCTGCTCGCGCAGACGCAGGCAGACGTCGAGCCCGGAGAGGCCGGGCAGCATGACGTCGAGAAGCACCAGATCGAAGGGTTCTCCGAGGGCGCGGCGCAGCCCCTCCTCGCCGGTGGCCACCGCCTCGGGAGCGTAGCCGTGGAAAACCAGGACGTCGCACAGCCCGCTGCGGATGCTCTCCTCGTCCTCCACCACCAGCACCTTGAGTTTCGCGTCCATCCTGGCCTCCTCCCGGATCCTACCGCCGCCCGCGGGCCGTGGGTAAACCGAGCGTAAAAGCTCCGCGCCTTCGTTCACGCAGCTTTTGCCCGCGGGCCCCGCCGTTTATTCGATGCTTCAAGGCGCGCCGATGACGGCCGCAGCGACCGCGATAGATCGATACCGAACGGAGGACCCACGATGCGAACCCATGCCCTTTCCGCGACTCCCAGCCGCCCCTGGCTGCTGATGCTGGCGCTCGCCGCCATGACCCTCGGAGCCTACGCCCTCCTCGGCGCCGTCGGCTCCTCCGATTTCGGCGGCCCCGAGGGAGGCGTTTCGGGTCCCGGCGTCGACTTTAAACTGCCGCCGCTCCGGTCCCCAGCGGCCGCGGCGGATCTCGACGCGCGCCGTCCGCCTGCCGACGTGAGCGAGCTGGAGGTTGAGGGGTCCTTTCGCGGCGCGGGCGGCGCCCCCGCCGGGTCGCCTCCCGGGGAAGACCGCTGAGGACCCCTCTGGGGCGGCGATCTCGGGGAAGCGTCCCTTGTGGAGGACGACGTTTCCACCCGTGGACGCATCGCCCCGCGGCGGACGGAGAGCCGCGGGCGCATGGACCCCACTGCAGGCGTCCGCGGAGTATCAGAGCGGAGTGGAATCACCTTTGCATCTCTTGAGAGGCTCCAGCGCCCTCATTCCACGGCGTCGCCCTCCGGGGGGCGGCCGCTCCGTCCTCGGACCATCGCGTAGAATCAAGGGTGCACGCTCCAGCCGAGGAGACCGCCCGTTTTATGAGCTCGCCCCACGCTCCAGCCCGCCGCCACCAAAGTCCGATCGCCGGCCCGGCGCGCCTCGCGCTGCCGTTGCGAACGCCGAGGCCTGGGGCCCTGGCGGCACGGATGCTGGCGGCACGGATGCTGGCGGCCGTGATGCTCGCGAGCCTCGCCGGGTGCGCCAGCAGCCCGGCCCCCTCCCTGCCGACCCTACCCTCGCCCGGCCTTGGGCTGCCCGGAGCTGGATCTCCTTCCCCCGGCTCACCCCCGAGCGCTCCGTCTGCCCCGAGCGCTCCGTCTGCCCCGAGCGCCCCGAGCGCCCCGTCTGCTCCTCAGGCGCCTTCAGCTTCCAAAGGCTCCGGGGCTTCCAAAGGCTCGGCGGCTTCCAAAGGCTCGGCGGCTTCCAAAGACTCCTCGGCTTCCAAAGACTCCTCGGCTCCCAAAGGCTCGGCGGCTTCCACGGGCTCCTCGGCCTCCAAGGGCTCCTCGGCCTCCACGGGCTCGACGCCCCAAAGCTCTAAGCCCGGAGCGCCCCGCCCCGGCACTCCGGGATCGCCCGCGCCCGCGGCGTCCCCCGCGTCGGGCGGTGGCCCCGCCGGCGGCGCGCGCACCGCCGGCGAGCGTCAGGCCGAGCTGGATCGCAGGCTGGAGGAATCCCTCTCGGAGTTCGACGGCATGCTGCTGCGCGAGCAGGAGATCCTCGCCCAGCGCAGGCCGGCGGCGGCCGCCGCGGGCGGC
>JBCCLG010000965.1:0-2405 GCA_039027015.1 Acidobacteriota bacterium
GCTCGCTCCTCTTCGGCGGCTGTGGGTTCGTCTTCCATGGCGTCGTAGAGGTGCTGATAGGCGGCGGTGGGGGTGCTGAGCGCGTAGAGCAGAAGGCTTGCCGCTCCGAGGTGGGCGGCCACCCGCTCGCGCGCCACCGGATGGTCGGCGAGCGCTCGCTGGTAGCTCGCCAGCGCCGCTCGCGGATGACCGGCGTTCGACAGCGCGTCGCCGAGGGCGACCTTATCGGCCGCCGAGAGCAGACGCCGGCTCTGCTGTCTGGGCGTCTCGAAGAGGAGCGCGGTGGCCTGCTCGAGCTGCCCGGTCCACAGCGCCTGGCGAAATCTCTCGTGAAGAGGGTTGCGAGCCTCACCTTCGCCGGAGTCATCCACCCGCATCCGGGTGCGCGGCGGCCGCGCCTCGCGCATCCTGAGGGCGAGCGCCCAGCCAGCGACAAAGCCTCCGATGTGCGCCCCGTACGACACCCCGCCGCCCGAGGTGAGAAGCAGCGGCAGGAGGTTATTAACCACCAGGTAGATGCCCAGCACCAGACGCGCCGATAGCTCGACCACGTTGAGGAAGATCGGGAAGAGAAAGACGAAGACCCGCACCCGGTTGCGCGGAAAAAACACAAAGTAGAGGCCCAGCAAACCGGAGATGGCCCCCGAGGCTCCCACCGAGGGAATCGACGAGCCCAGGCGCAGCAGCACGTCGCCGAGGGACGCCGCGAGGCCCGTTCCGAGATAGGCGATCAGAAAGAGCGGACGGCCGAGCCGATGCTCCACGTTGTCGCCGAAGATCCACAGAAAGAGCATGTTGCCCAAAAGATGCCCGAACCCACCGTGCAGAAACATGGCGGTGAAGGCGGTCACCAGGCTGACGTCCGAAGGCTTGATGCCCCATTTGTAGCGCACCAGGTCGCCGGCGCTGATCGAGGGCGGCTGCGCGATGCCGCGCTCGACCGCGATGGCCTGCCGGTAGGCGGCGGTCTGCGGATCGGCGGGGTCGGCGGGCTGGAACGCGAGCGGCAGAAGAGCCAAGTGCACGGCCACGTTCACCGCGATCAGGCACCAGGTCAACCAGGGGGTCTCGTCGATATTCGGGCTGTCGCCAATCGGCATGAACATAGAGCGTCAGTCTAGCGCCCGACTTGACCCAGACTCGAGGGATCGCTAGCTTGGCTCATCCCTACTCTGCCTCGGAGGACCACCATGAAGCTGCTGCCCCGCGCGAAAGCCGCTCACCTCGGCGCCCTGACGCTCGCTTTGCTCTGCACCGTCGGCTGCTCGACCCTCGAGCCTCCCGACGTCACCCTGGTCGCTCTCGGCCTCACCGAGATCACCATGCTCGAAACCACGGGCGAGGTCTCGATCCGCCTCACCAACCCCCATCCCGACCCCCTCGAGGTGGACGGCGCCGAATTCAAGCTCTACCTCGACGGCCTGCGGGTCGGACGGGTGCTGATCGACGAGAAGGCCACGATCCCGAGACTCGGCACCGAGGTGCTCGACGGCAAGCTCTTCATCAACAACCTGACGGTGGTCACCCGGCTGAATTCGATTCTCGAGAACGAGCGCTTCAGCTACCGCATGAACGGCAGGGTCTTTTTGGCCGGTGATTTCGGGCGCCGCTCGGTGCGCCTGGAGCGGCGCGGCACTATCGACATGAACGCCGAGTCACCGGAGGCTCTGGAATCCCGACCCCTCGAATAGCGGAGGTTCTCCGGGAAACCGTCCCGAGAAGGGCGCAAGGCGGGTCGAAGGCGGCCCGCCTTTTTCGTGCCCGCCCGGACTTTCAGACTCGGAGAACTCCACAGCACTAACCCGCAAATCCCCGCAACCCGGCCAAACTATCTGAGCCCGGCACGCGAAGACCTCAGTGAAGGAAGCTCAAGGAAACGCGATCTGCATAGATCTCACTCATATTTTTCCTCAACCGCGGAATAGCCACTCCCAGCCTCCTGTTACACCCACCATCGCGACCCGGAGCGCCCGGGCCATCCCCCGAAGCTGATTCAGGAACGCCCTCAAGATATGTCAGAACCGATCCTCCTTCCCGTCTTGCCCCTCCGTGAGCTGGTTCTCTTCCCGGGCATCACCGTACCCATCGCGGTCGGTCGCGCAGGAACCCTCAAAGCTATCGAAGCCGCCCGCTCGGGCGACGGCGAACCCCTCGTGCTCGCCGTGACGCAAAAGCAGAATACGACCAAGGTCACCCCCGAGGAGCTGCACTCCACGGGCACCGTGGCGCGCATCGAGCAGGTTCAGCGCAGCCTGGCGGGCGTCCAGGTGCTCCTGCGGGCCGAGGGCCGAGGGCGCGCCATCCGCTTCCAGCCCGCCGAGGCGGGCTATCTGACCGCGGCGGTCCGCGAGGCGAACGAAATCTACCCGGCCGATCTCGAAGATCCGGCCTTCGTTGCCCTCTAC
>JBCCLG010000966.1:0-2395 GCA_039027015.1 Acidobacteriota bacterium
CCACCTCAGGCTGGCCCAGCACGAGGGCAGCCTGATGACCGAGGTCAGCGCCTTTCCGAAAAATCGGGTGCACGTGCCGTCGATCGACGTGCTCTTCGAGTCCGCGGCGCGCACCGCCGGCCGCCGGGTGATCAGCTGCCTGCTCACCGGCATGGGCAGCGACGGCGCCAAGGGTATGGCGGCGCTCAAGGCCGCCGGCGCCTATACCCTGTGCCAGGACGAGGAAAGCTCCATCGTCTTCGGCATGCCGCGCGCGGCGCTCGCCCTCGGCGCGGTGCTCGAGCGCGCAAACCCCGAAGAGATGGGCCGCCGGCTGCGCTTTCTGCTCGCGCTGGACTCGTAGGGGGCGCAGGCCGTCGCGGGACGGGCCGGTGATATACTAAAGGGAATCCCTTCAGGTCTCGCCTCATCTGCCCCTCGAAACGGCGGTGACTTCAAGGGTTGGGAGCCCTTATTTCATGATCGATCCAAGCGGTCATGCCCTCGATCGCGCGGCCGAGCCCGGACCGCGACGTGAGGGCGTGCTGACCGTCGAGACCGGCGGTCGCATCCTCGCGCTCGACAGACGCTTTCTCGAGCTGTGGAGACTCTCGCCCTCGAGCGCCCCCGCCCGCCTGAACGCCCTGCTGGAGGAGATTCTGCCGGAGGCCGCCGACGCCGAGCGGCTGCGCCGGTGCTTCGCCGAGCCCGCCCCCGCGGAGGGTGACTCCGCCGGCGGCGGCGAGGCGACCGCCCTCGAGCTGCGCGATGGCCGGAACTTCGAGATCGTCAGGCGGCCGGCGCGACGCGGGCGCGAGATCGTCGGCTCCATCTGGAGCGTGCGCGACACCAGTCACGACGCCCGCATCGAGCAGCGCATCCGCCAGGCCGAGAAGATGGCCGCCATCGGCCGGCTGGTGGGCGGCATCTCCCATGACTTCAACAATATTTTGACCGTGATCCGCGGCTATTGCGATATCGGCATGCTGCGCCTCAAGGCCCCTTCTCCCCTGCCCAGGGGGGAGATCGAGGAGAGCGTCAGCGAGATCTCCAAAGCGGCCAACCGCGCCGCCGAGCTGACCCGCCAGCTCCTGGCCTACAGCCGCCAGCAGATGATTTCGCCTAGAACCCTCGACCTCAACTTAGAGCTGCGCGATCTGGAGAAAATGCTCCTCCGCGTGGTGGGCAGCAACGTGCGCCTGCGCCTCGATCTCGAGGCAGAATCTCCGAAGGTGCGGGTCGACCCCGGCCAATTCCACCAGCTGATGCTCAACCTGGTGATCAACGCCCGCGACGCCATGCCGGGGGGCGGCCTGGTCTCGATCCGCACCGAGGCCTTCACCATCGACCGCGCCTACGCCGAGCGCTTCGACTACCCGGTGGAGCTCGGGCCGGTGATCATGCTCACCGTGCGCGACACCGGCATGGGCATTCCCCGCACCCTGCACGGCAAGATCTTCGAGCCCTTTTTCACCACCAAAGAGGTCGGCCGCGGCACGGGTTTGGGCCTGGCCACGGTCTACGGCATCGCCAAGCAGAACGGCGGATATATCTGGGTCGACAGCGAAGAGGGCTCGGGCACGGTGTTCCGGATCTGCCTGCCCCGCTCGTTCGACGAGGCGGAGGCCCCCAACCAGCAGCTCGCGGACGCGCTGGAGGCGCCGGCGGGCGAGGCGATCCTGGTGGTCGACGACGAGCCCCAGGTTCGCAAGGTGGTGGTCCACCTGCTGCGCGACGCCGGCTACCGGGTGCGCGGAGTCTCGAGCCCCGAGCAGGCCCTCGAGCTGCAGCGGCAGGGCGAGAGCTTCGATCTCCTGATCACCGACCTCATCATGCCCGATCTCGACGGCGACAGCCTGGCGAGAGAGATGACCCGGACGCAGCCGGGCCTGGTGGTGCTCTACACCTCGGGCTATCACCCCGACGCCTTCGAGCGCCGCGGCGTCATGGCCTCGGCCGGAGCCGTGGTTCCCAAGCCCCTGAGCGCCGGCCTGCTGCGCAGGAGAGTCGCCGAGGCCCTCAGAGAGCGGCACTCGCGCCCGCCCGCCTGAGCGAGAGCGCCATAAAGGCGCCCTGGGCGACGGTCGAAATCTGCAGGGCGATCACCGCCGTGGTCAACCCGGGCCAGCCGGCGAGCAGGCCTACGGTGAGAATACAGCCGAGCACCAGGAGCTGGAGCGCGGTGGCGGCGTTCACCGCCCGGGTTTTTTCGGCGTGGATCAGCAGCCCCTGGAGCCCCGAGACCAGCACCGCCAGGGCGGGCAGGGGCAGGCAGAGGGCGAGGCCCCACCAGGCCAGCTCGGCCACCGGCTGGGCCGCGTCCTGGAGATCGAAGAGATACCAGCGCAGAAGCGGGGTCAGAACGAGCAGGCTCATCACGGCCAGAAGCGAGGCCGCCACCGCACCGGTGGCGGCC
>JBCCLG010000967.1:0-2394 GCA_039027015.1 Acidobacteriota bacterium
AGCAACGATCGCAGCTACCTCAAGAAGCTCGTCGAGGAGCCCACGACCGCCTTTCAGTCTTCGGCGCCGCCGCGCGAGGAGGGCCCGGCGCCCGAGCCGATCTCGATTCGCTCTAGCACAGGCGGCAGCGAGCAGGGCGCTCACGCCGCCCTGACCCTGCTCAACACCGTGTCGTCTTACGCCGGCGGATTCATGGAGAAGAAGCTCCTCCAGCGCAAGCTCGAGGGCGTCCGCCAGCGCCTCGTCAAAACGCAGAGCGGGCTCAGCGTTTTCGAGGTCTTCCCCGACGCCACCATCGGCCTGCGCCCCGGCGAGAGCGAGAATTACGACGACCGCTCGATCGTCGACGGAACGGCGTCGTGGCTGACGGCCCTGGCGCTCGACGTCGACCGCACCTTCCCCGGCAGCTTCCCGCGCACCACGCTGCTGGTGCTGGTGGAATCCGCGGACGATGGCGACGACCGTTTCGGCTTCTTAGAAGCCCTGGGATTTAGCGGAGCCGGCCCGTGAGCTGGTCGCCGAGTCATCGCCGAGATGACTCCATCTTGGCGCCGCAGGATATCTGGGACGTTTACAGGCAGCTCGGCGACGGGCTCGAGGCGTCCGAGGCGGAAAAGCTCCACGGGCGGGTCGGCGCCCTGTGGGGCGAGAAGGCCGTCAGCGCGGCGGAGCGGCTGTTTCGCCGCGAGTTCGACCAGAGCCTCGAGGAAGCTCGGCTCGGCTCGGTTGTCGAAGCGCTCGGAGACGTCTGCGAGCGAGCCGATCTCGGGCGCATGGCGCTCGATTTCGAGGACGCCTCCCACGGCTTGGTCCACGTGTGGCAGTACTCGTGCCCCGGGACCGGAAGCGAGGCCTTCGAAAAATTCATCGTTCAGCTGCTTCAGGGCTTTCACGGCGTGGTGATGTCGCGCCTCGCGGGCCGTGAGCTTCGCGTTCGCTGGCTGTCTACCCAGCGGAAGCCCGGAATCCTGCGCTTTCTCGCCGGCACCAGCCAAAGACTGGCGCGCTGGGAGTGGCAGCTGGCGGGCGGGGCGGTGGTGCCGACCCTCTCCCTATGCCCGGCCGGAGGAGCGGCATGACCCGGATCCTGGCCGTGACCAACCAAAAGGGCGGGGTAGGCAAGACCACCACGGCTCTGAACCTGGGAGCCGCGCTCGCCGCCGAGGGCAGCACGACCCTGCTCATCGACCTCGACCCCCAGGCCTCTTTGACCGCTGCCCTGGGGCGCGACCCCTACGAGGCCGAGCGTGACGCGTTCAGCGTGCTGCAGGCGGGCGGGGTGCCGATGCACGAGGCGACCGTCAAGGTCGATCGCGGCCTCTACCTTTTGCCGGGCAGCGTCCGGCTACCGGGCGGTCCTCTCGAGCCCGACGAGGCCCTGGACCTACCTCCCGAGCGTCTGCGCCGGCTGCTGCACCGCTACAGACTGCCGTTTGATTTCGTGCTCGTCGACACGCCGCCGACTCTCGGACGCCTGACCGTCAACGCCCTGGCGGCGGCTGACGAGCTCCTGATCCCGGTGCAGTGCCAGTACCTGGCCATGCGCGGCGTGCGCGCGCTCTTCGAGCGGGTGGAGAAGCTCCGGCAGGAGCACAATCCTGACCTGGCGCTCACCGGCTTGGTGGCGACCATGTTCGATGCCTCCTCACGCCTCGATCGCGAGGTGCTCGCGGAGCTGCAGTCGGTTTTCGGAGCGTCTCGCGTGCGCGCGGTGATCGACCGCGATCCCCTGGTGGCCGAAGCGCCGGCAGCGGGCCGGTCGCTGATCGGGCTTTACCCCGAGAGTCCCGCCGCCAAGGCCTATCAATCTTTTGCACAGGAGTTGCGTCATGAGCGAGTCTGATTCGGTTTCGGTCCGCGGCTTGGGCCGCAGCATCATGCTTCCCGAGGGAGGAATGCCCTTCGAGGCTCAAAAAGCCGACCGCCCCGCGGCCTCCCCGGCAAAGATGCTGTCGGTGACGGTGGAGGAGGCGTTTCAAGACTTCAACTGGGACGGCACTTCAGCCCGCGAGCCCGAGTCTTTGAACCTCAACGAGCTGACCGCGGAGAAGTTTTTCGAGCGCTTCCGCTGGGAAGGCACTGCATGAGCGATCACCGGTCAAAGCCGCCTCCGGGCGGCGACCGAAAGTCCGACGACCGATCCAGCGAACACGTGAGGGAGGCGGTCGAAGGTATCCTGGGGGGATTGGGGAGCATCGCGTCGCGCCTCGGAGAGGTCGCCAAGGCGGCCGGGGAAGCCGCCGAGCAGGCCGCCGAGCGCCAGCAGACCGAAGGCGGGCCCAAAGTGGTGTACGACGTCTCGGTGCGCATGGGCGCTCCCGGAGAGTCGGCCTCGCGGCCGGGTTCCGCGGCCGCCCCGCCGCCCTCAACCCGCGCGCCTCGCCCGCGCCCGCG